>CAMAFU010000083.1 GCA_945833725.1 uncultured Treponema sp. | reverse complement strand
ACATCAAATTTTCCCTTCCTGCAAAAATAAAAATAATCTTAATTCTATGTAATATCAATAAATATTTAAGTATTTTAAAATAACTGTTCAATCAGAAATAAAGTTGGCACAATTCTTGCAATATATTCTTCTGAAAAAACTTTTTGAGTTTGCGTAGCCATCTATGGTTCGCCGCTAACGCGAAGGAGAAATTATGTTGGAGAGTTATTTAAAAGAAATTCAGCGTTATCCGCTTTTGTCTGCGGATGAAGAAGTTGTTCTTGCAAAAAAAATCGAATCTGGTGACGGGGAAGCTGTTAATTATCTTGTTCAGTGCAATCTTCGTTTAGTTGTGAGTGTTGCTAAAAAATTCTGCGGTTCATATAAAAATTCAATTATGGATTTAATTCAGGAAGGTAATCTTGGGCTTATGAGTGCGGCTTCTAAATTCAGCTACACTTTTAATACCCGGTTTTCTACTTACGCCTATCCATGGATTTTGCAGTATATTTTGCGCTACATTTATGGTAAAACTTCGGCCATTTCCCTTCCTCACCGAAAGGAAGAGCTTTTGCGGAAAGTTTCAAATGTGCAGAACGAGTTTTTTAATGTTTATAACAGAGAGCCTTCAATAGAAGAACTGTCAAAACTCCTTGGTGTTGGGGAAGAAGAAATTCGTGAAGCAAAAGGATTTGCCTATTCTGTTTCAAGTTTGGATGTTGAGGCTGCAGAAGATTCTTCTGCTACTGTTGCTGATTTAATACCAGACAGCAGTTTTAATCCAGAAAAAGAATTTTTTAAACGCCTTGAAGAAGCGGCCGTTATGGAAGTTGTAATGAACCTGCCGGAAAAAGAGAGAATTGTTATTTACAACAGGTTTAATTTTGACAGGCTTCCTCATATTCCTACACTACGGGAACTTAGTGTGGAACTTGGTGTAAGTGCAGAAACTGTAAGACAGCTTGAATTAAGGGCATTAAAGAGAATGAGAAAAGAAGAATGTTCAATTTTCAGTAATCTGGAATATGCCTAATAAGAACCTTTTGCTGTTTAGAATCGTGTACTGGAATTAAAATATCGTTTTTGCAGCAAATGCCCGGTATTTTAATCCGGTGTACATTCTTTTTTGCTTTGCAATCTTTCATCATATTCAAATTTTTTCGTAAAAACGATATTATTTACGGTGAATATGACGGAAAAAAAAACTGTAAAAAAAACTGGAAAAGAATTAAAAACTTCTTCACCTAAAAAAAAACATGCTAAGCGCCGGACTTCTAAAAAGGGGCGTGTAAAGTTAGACAGGCAGAAAGTAAACCTTTTGTGCGGAATTGTGTTTTTGTGCTGTTCCCTTTGTCTTGCTTTTGCAATTCTTTTTTCCTCTCCGAATACAAAAAAAAATACGGTTTCTGTTTCTAAAGCTTTACCGGAAAAAGTTGCATCTTCCCAAAAAATAGAAAATACTGAAGCCGGGCAGAAAAAAATAACCATTACAGAATCTCCTGATGCAAAAAAAACAGCAAAAAATCAGGAAAAAAAGTCTTCATCTTCCAAAATTGCAAAAAAGCCGGATGTTACAACGGCAAAAAAAGCAGAAGTAAAAACTGCAGAAAAACCAAAACCAGAAGTAAAATCAAAAGCAAATAATGCTGTAAATGAAACTGCTGCAAATAAAAAGAAAAATCCTTTTGCCATTCCTCCTGCAAAAAACGGAGCTGTTATTTGTCTTATAATGGATGATGCCGGGCTAAGTGTTGAAAATACAAAAAAATATGTTGAACTTCCGTTTCCCCTTACTGTAGCAGTTTTGCCGAAATTAAAAAATTCAAAAGCCTGTGCCGAAGCTGTCCGCAATGGAAACAAAGAACTTATACTTCATCAGCCTATGCAGTCTTTAAATCATTCTCTGGATCCTGGCCCTGGCAAAATTACAGTTGATATGAGTTTTTCTGAAATTTACAGTATTGTAAGCGAAAATCTTATGGAAATTGGTCCTGGCGTAAGGGGAATCAATAATCACGAAGGTTCCGAAGTTACTGAAGATGTTTTAAGGATTGGGGCTGTACTTGATGTTTGCATCGATAAAGGAATCTATTTTCTTGATTCGAGAACTTCTGCTTATTCAAAGGCTCCTCAGGCAGCCCTTGAAAGGGATATTAAAATATTTGAAAAAGCCGGCCCATATATTGATAATGTTGTTTCCAGGGAAGCAATGCTTGCACAGTTGTATAAAACCCTCGACTTTGCAAACTCCCACGGAAAAGCTATAATCATTGCCCATGTAGATAAAAGTGTGAAAATTCTTCCTGCTCTTCTTTTACAGATGTATCCGTATCTTCAGGAGGCAGGCTACAGGTTTTCAACTTTAAGTTCTTTATGACAGCAGATTACTTTCCGATTTATTTATGCGGAATTCGGTTTGCGTTGCAGACTTCCTTATTGATTTTTTATGGGAGAAAAAATGAAAGTTTTAGGAATAGAAAGTTCGTGTGATGAAACAGCCTGTGCTATTGTTGAAGATGGAAAGAAAATTTTAAGTAATGTAGTGGCTACGCAGATTCCGTTTCATAAAGTTTATAAAGGTGTTGTACCTGAAATTGCAAGCCGAAAGCATGCAGAATGGATTCTTCCTGTAGTAAGGCAGGCTCTTAAAGAAAGTTCTCTTTCTCTTGATGATATAGATGCAGTTGCTGCAACAAACCGCCCTGGGCTTATGGGGTCGCTTCTTGTGGGGCTTACTTTTGGAAAAACTCTTGCCTGGTCCTGCCATAAGCCTTTTTTTGCCGTAAACCACATGCTGGGGCACATGTATGCCGCTCACCTTGAAAACGACATTCCTTATCCATACATAGGCCTTCTTGTAAGCGGCGGCCATACTATAATTGCAAAGGTGACTGGCTTCGACAGTCTTGAGGTTTTGGGTACCACTATTGATGACAGTGTAGGCGAGGCCTTCGATAAAGTAAGTAAATTTTACGGGCTGGGCTATCCTGGTGGTGTTGTTATAGATAAACTTGCTTCCCAGGGAAATCCAAAATCATTTTGTTTTCCTGTTGCAAAAATTGATAAAAAAGAAAACCACCGGTACGACATGAGTTTCAGCGGGTTAAAAACTGCCGTTATACATCAGTCGCAGCTTTTTTTGCAAAACGGATTTGAAAGCACAAATGAAAATATATGTGCGTCTTTTCAGGAAGCAGCAGTAAAAACTTTAACATCCAGACTTTTTAGAGCTGTTGAAGATACAGGTATAAAAGTTGTTGTAGCCGGAGGCGGTGTTGCTGCAAACAGCCGTCTGCGGCAGATTCTTGCCGAAAGGTCAGACATAAAATGTATTTTTCCGTCGTTAAAATTTTGCGGCGATAATGCTGCCATGATTGCCGGTGTTGCCTTTCATTTTTTGCAGAGAGGCGAAACAAGCCCTCTTGATACTACAGCCTGTGCAAGAATCCCCCAGTTTAAAAGAGGACTTAAAAATCTGGAGGATTTTGGACGGCGGTAAACTGCTGAAATTTTATAAAAAATTAAAATTCAACAGTCCCTTCTGAAGCAAGGGCAAAATTCCGTTCTTCTTTTTCTTGGCTGTCTTTTTGAAAGGCGGCCTTTTTTGTGGGCTTAAAATCGATGTGTTCTGCCACAATATACACTTTGGAATGGGACTTGCCACCATCGTCCTGCCACCTGTCCTGTTTAAGCCGTCCTACAACCCGTACGCCCCTGCCTTTAAAACCGCATTTTGCCAGAATGTCTGTGAATTTTTCTCCCCAGGCTTCGATGTCGTAATAGCCGACTTCGTTTATTTCTTTGCCGGAAGTGTCTTTAAAAATTCTGTTTACGGCAATAGGCATGGTGCAGACTTTTTTGCCTGTAGCAGTTTCTTTAAAGGCTGGTGTTCTAACTAAATTGCCTTCGATAATAATTTGATTCATTGCGTTCATGATAGTCTCCCAATAAAAATTAAAAATTATCCGGCCGGATTTAAACAGGTAATTTACCCTGCACAATAAATATTCTCCGGGAGAATCAAAAAACGCATAAAAATGAGAAAAATATTTTATAAAAACTTGTTATAAATTTTGCTGTTTCAGAGGAATGTTTTTTACTAGTTTTACCATGTAAAGCTGAATGTACATCGTTAGAGCCTCAGGTTCACCGATTTTTTTCATGCCCGGTGTATCTGCCAGAGATTCTGCAAGACTTTGGATTCGCTGAAGGGTAAAGCCCTCTGCTTTTAATGTTCTTAAAACTTTTCTGAGATAGTCTTTTATAAGGGAATTTACATCTTCTGTAAGGTTATTGTGAGTAACTTTTCCAATAAGCTTATTCCATTGATGTTCATAGGAGCGAAGTTCCCTGTCTAAAGTTGAACTGGACGGAACAAGTTCTTCTTCCAGGTTTCTGGCAGCTTCCCTTAAGGCAACTTTCCTGCTGACATTTTGATTTAAAACGGCTTCTGTTTTATCGTTGCGGCTGTTTTCTGCTTCTTTTTCCCTGTAAAGCTGGGCATCGGTTTTTTTTGTTTTTTTCTGTTTTGCTTTAGGCGGCTTCATTATAAGGCGTATTATCCACGAAATAACAGGAACGGTGTACCAGAATGGAAGAAGAATTTTTGTATCGGCAAAAAGCTGCTGCCTGTTCATAAGAAGAATTTCTGAATATGGAACAAGCTGACCGTTTTCGTACAGAGAAATGTGAGGAATGTCTGCCTGCTGGGCATCGGTTGTCATTTCGTAGTTTACAAGATGAAGAAAAGAGGAGTTGAGTAGGGCATAAAGAACGGGAGTCTGAATTTCAACTTCTTTTTCGAGACGCAGTTCAAAGTCTTTCTGTTCTTTCATTTCTGGAAGAATTTCAAATTCCTTAAGCACCTTGTGCCAGTCTTTTTTTATTGATTCCCGGATTGTTGTTCTTGCATCTGTACACAGCCGCATAATAAGGGGGAGAACTTTATTTTTGCATATAAAATATTTATTGCCGTCGGCTGTTTTAAAAATAAGCAGTTCCGGTAAATTTGTAGCAGAACATTCAGTAGTTTTTTTGTGGAGAAAATCTTTAAGTTCTTCTTCTGAATACTGACCTAAAAGAGGAATGCCAGAATTTCCTGAGAATTTTGTAATGGCTGTATATGTAAAATAGTATGGCGGTTTTTCGAGAAGCTGTTCTAAAGTGCGGAAAGCCGCTGCTTTTTTATTGTTTTCCTGAGCCCGGCATTTATAGTAGTTTGAAGTAATTTCAAGAATATAGACAGACTGAAGTATGGAAAGATCTTCCTGAGTAAAATCCTTAACTTTTTCGTAGTCCTGCCGTATAAAAAATAAAAGCTGTGTTAAAAAATAAAAGGAATCTTCCGGTTTGCTTATCATTTCAAAACCTGCATCCGGGTTCTGAACAAATTTATTGAAAAAGTTTTTGGCTGTCATTTCTTTTCCGGGATTTGAAACGGTAAGTTTTTTAAGGAAGTAGTCGTGGTGTTCATCTTTTGCAAGCATTGTGCGCAGTTTAAGAATGGAACAATCCAAAAAACTGCGTATAGACATGGTGGATGGAAAAAGAATTGTCGGCAAATCGTGGGGAAGGGAAAGCCCGTACAAAAATTTGTCGGAAAGTGTTTCTTTTTCGAGAAGGTTTGTTATAAGGTCTGCAGCACTTTTTTTTGTTATGATTTCCGAAGGAATTTTTTTTGGTAAATCCCCTTCAACAGGAAAAGGTGTTTGGGGCGTAGAAAGAATTTCTTTGTAACGGTGAGTAATTTTTTCGATAAAATATGGAATAACAATAATCTGCTTTTTTTCCGGCTGAATGGCGTTTAGTATAATCTGTTTTTCCAGATGAAGTTTTTCCAGTTCTTTTAAGAGAAGGGAAGATGTGTCAGTAAGCCATGTAACAAGAGAAGGCTGCTGCTCCAGATGATGTTCGCTGTACCGCTTGAGATAGTCTGAAAATTCGTTGAAATCGACTACAGCACTGTCCTGTCTGAGAGCAAAAAATTTCAGCAGGACTATAATAGATGTTGTTGTTGCCATAAATTTATTTTAACGATTTACATTCAAATTCTCAATTGATGTAAACAGATATTATGAATAAAATAAAGCAACTGGTAGAGATTATTTCTCCGGTTTCGCGTTGCGAAGTTTTTTATTGATTACCTGTCCTTTTTTTTGCGGGCAGGCTTAACTTTTTATGGGAGTATGTAATGACTGCTGAACGAATGAAAAATCTGCATCCTTATGTTCCTGGGGAACAGCCAAAGGATAGAAAATACATAAAACTAAATGCAAATGAAAATCCCTATCCGCCGTCGCCGGAGGTAATTAAGGCTATAAAGAAGGCTGTAAAAAAATCTCCCGAAAAAATTGGTCTTTATCCTGACCCCGATTCCAATGAATTAAAAGATGCCATTGCCGATATGCTTAATTGCTGCGGCGGTGTTTTGTGCCGGAGTGTTCCATGTTCTGGTAAAAAAATAATGCCTTCTTCTTCTGATGCACTGCCTTTTAAAATTACTCCCGACATGATTTATGCTGGCAACGGCTCTGATGAAGTTTTAAGTTTTATCTTTTATGCGTTCTTTGATTCTGATCGTCCTGTTGTTCTTCCTGAACACACTTATTCTTTTTATCCTGTTTACGCAGGTTTTTATGGAATTCCTATGGAAAAAATTCCTCTTAACGGCGACTGGACCCTTAATAAAGAAAAAATTCTGGAAAAGGCTTTGGAATATGATTCCGGAATAATTTTTGCAAATCCAAATGCCCCTACAACTCTTGGAATTTCTAAAGAAGAAGTAAAATCTCTTTTAGAAAAATCTCCTAAAGACAAGGTTTTTGTGGTAGACGAAGCCTATGTTGATTTTGGCGGAGAAAGCTGTCTTTCCCTTTTGGAAAATTATAAAAATCTTATAATAGTCAGAACTTTCAGTAAATCTCTTTGTGGAGCCGGAATGCGTTTGGGGTACGCCGTTGCTTCTCCTGAACTTATAAATTACATTACTACCGTAAAAAACTGCCTGAACCATTTTCCTATAGATTATCTTTCTCAGAAAGCTGGAATTGCAGCCTGCGAAAGTGCCTGGTATTACGCAGAATGTGCAAAGTCAGTTGCCTTTGAAAGAGACGAATTTATTGATTTTTTGCGGGAACGGGGCTGGTATGTTTTGGATAGCCAGACAAATTTTGTTTTCTGCAAAAAAGAAGGCCTTTCTGGAGAAGATATTTATAAAAAAATAAAGCAGGAAGGAATTCTTGTGCGCCACTTTAATACTTCTGGCATTGAAGATTATATAAGAATTACTGTAGGAACTTCTTTACAGATGGCATCTTTAAAAAAAGTTATTGAAAAAATTTAAAATGTGCTGATTGCCGTTTTTGCGGTAAGGATTGTAGCCCCGGCTTTGCCGTCCCGGAACGAAGTGGAGGGATGAGCCGGTGGAGGCGAAGGGCGGAAAGCCTGATTTTTGACCGGTGAGCCTGGCGAATCGGTCAAAAAACCGCCCGTAAAATT
>CAMAFU010000082.1 GCA_945833725.1 uncultured Treponema sp. | reverse complement strand
AAAAGAGCCGAAAAGGCAGAGGCTGTTACAAAAAGTGCGGCTGACCATGTTGATGAAGTTCTTGAAAAACTGGAATCAAAAATCAGGACAAGCTTTTTGGAAGCAGAACAAAAATCAAAAAATCTGGAAGATGCAGCCTTCGAAAATTTAAATGCTCAGGCTAAAAAGCGTCTTGATGATTTTACCCGTCAAATAGAAATTCAGTCTGCAGCCCTTTCAAGTTCGCTGGAGCATAAAATTCTGGAAACTAGAAAATCCCTGGAACAGAAAAATAAGGAAGTTTCCGATTCCATGTCCGAAAAAACTGCAGAACTGGAAAATGAATTCAGAATAAAGGCCGACGGAATTTTAAAATCCTTTAACGAAAAAGCAGGAACTCTTGAAAGTTTTATAAAAACTACTGTGGGTGAACTGGAGCATGAAATTTCTTCCGGTGTTTCTTCTCTGGATGAACAGTTCAGGCAAAAGTCAGAAGAAAACAAAAACAGCGTAGAATCCTTAAAGCAGGAAATTCTTGGTAACGAAAAAACTGTTGCTTCTCTCCGCGAATTCTTGGAAAAGGAAACTTCCGAACTTCAAAAAAAATACGGCGATTTGTATCAGCAGGCCATAAAGGATGCCGGCGAAAAAGAAAATGCAGCTTTCGTTAAATTTCAGGAAATTGCCGACAGACACCTTTCAAATTATAAATCTACAATGGAAAACAAAATCAACACCATTGAAAGCCAGTTGAAAGGTCAGGTTGAGGCTATAAAAGACGAATTGAATAAATCCATTCAGGAAGTTGAAAGACTTATGCAGGATTCTCAATCTGGTGCCAGTGCTACATCAGAAAAAATCAGGGAAAGTGCAGATTTGGCCAGCAAAAAACTTGCAGATTTCCAGCTTCAGGCCGAAAAGAAAATTTCAGACATAAATAGCATGCTGAAAGAGTCTATGGAAAAAATGTCTTCAGCTTACGACGAAAAACAGACGGAATTACTGTCAAATGTGGACAGACAACTTGAAGATTACAGAAAAAACATTGAATACAGAATGTCCAGCCTTGAAACTACAGCTTCCGACATAGAATCTCTTGGTGCAAGCCTTCATACGGCACTGGAAAAAACTCAAAATACAGTCCTTTCAACATTTACGGTTTTCTCTCAGGGGCAGGTAAAAGAACAGAAGCAGTTTGAAGAAGAAATGCAGAAAAACAGCGGCAATATTTCTTCTCAAATTTCTCTTTTGGAACAGAAACTTGACGAAATTAAGGCAAGTGCCAGCGACAATGTAAATGTAGCCCTTACAGACTTTAAAAACAGGTTTGGAGAAGACCTTAAAAAGCGTGGCGAAGAAATTGATGACAGCCTTAACGAATGGAAAAATTCAATGGATTCAAAACTTGCGCTTTTTTCTACGAATTTTGAAAACGACAGACGGAATTTGGAAAGTCAGTATTTGGACAGCATGAAAAAGCAGGTTTCCGATATTAATCTGCGCATAACGGATCAAATTCAAAAGGTTGAAAGTCTTCTTGAAAAAACAGAACAGAATGTAAACGAAAAAATTCAAACTGTGGAAAGTTCCATTGAATCATATACAAAGCAGAGCCGAATCAGTATTCAGAATGCTACGGAAGAGCAGGATAATTTTGTAAAAAATTCTCTGGAATTATACGGAAAGCATCTTAGCGAAGAACTGGACAAAGCAGAAAAAGAAACTGAAGAAAAACTCAATTCCTTAAGCCAGACAATTTCTGAGCAGGGTAAAACAAACAGTTCAAATATTGATGCCATGCTTGGTGAATTTAATCTCTGGCGAAATCAGATAAATTCTCAGTTTGAACAGTCAAAAAACATGTTCAAAAATCAAATTTCCGGCGTTCAGGAGTCGACCGAGCAGTCTTTATCGCAATTTAAAGGGGAAATTCAGGAGCAGTTTGATTCTTTCCGCTCCGGCATAGAAACTCAACGGGAAGATATTTCTCAGGATATAGAAGGCCTCCGTCAGAAAATGAGTGATTCTGTTTCCGACTATAAAACCCGTTCAGAAAACATTGTATCCGAAATGGAAACTCTCTACGGAAAAATGCTTACTGAAACACAGAAAAAAATAAGGGAGCAGCAGGGCGATTCCGAAAAAACGCTTAGGGAACTTTCTGCAAAAATCAACAGAATTAATGACGAAACGGACAGGCGGGAAGCAGAAATGGTTATGCGGATGCAGAATGATGCTTCTGAATTGCAGACCCGCATGAGCGAAATAGATAAAACTGTTAAAGAGTACTCAAACCAGCTTCAGATTTATCCAAAAGCAGAGCAGCTTAAAGAACAGCTGGAAGAAAAAATCCGGCAGCTTAAATCTGAAATTACACGGGTTGAAGAAATCCGCTCATCTGTGGATGAAGTTACAAAGAAAGTTAAGGCACTTCAGAGCTTAAACGACGATGTTGCCGGTAAAATTTCAAAAATTACAGGCGAGAAGAGCAGAATTGACAGTCTGGAAAAAGATTTTGACAAACTGTTGAATTTAAGTTCTGCTATGGATCAAAAAATTGCCGAATTGCAGAATACCAGCGACGAACTTCTTGATATGGAGAATAAAGTCCGCATATTCCAGCAGGGATTGGGAAGCATTGCTTCTAAATATGACAGGCTGGACAAAAAAGAGAATCAGATTGAGCAGGTTGCAAATGCCGTTGATAAAACAAACGAAGAACTTAAAAAAATTGAAACACGTTTGAATGAAGCTGCAAGGCATACAGACAATCTTCCTGACCAGATAAAAGATGTCCAGAAAAATATTGACAGCCTTGTAAGTTATCGTGGTGAAATAAGTTCCGCTGTGGAAAAACTTTCTTCCCTCGAAAATATTATACGCAATACCGACGAAAAAATCGAACAGATTCAAATTGTGCGGGAAGGCATTGGAAAAACTGAAGAACGCTGGAATAAACTTAATTCCGAAATTGAGCGCAAACTTAATGTAATGAAGCAGATTCTTCAAAGTGAAATAAAACAGTCTGGTGGTGCAGAAAATTCAAGAATCACCATGCAGGAAAAAGACACAATAAGGGAATTAAGGACTCAGAATTTTACAGCTGAACAGATTGCCAGAACTTTAGGAAGAACTATAAACGAAGTTGAAATGATTCTTGCAATGTCTGACTAGATTTATTTTTCAAGAAGGCAGGAAGCAAAAACTTCTACGGCAAGTCCTTTGCCCACATCTCCCATTTTTTCTCCTGTTTTTGCTTTTACAAAAACTCTGTCTTTGTCTGTATGGAGAATTTCTGCGATTGAATTGATTACTTGTTCCCGGTAAGGCAGGAATTTAGGTTTTTCCAGAATTACAACGCAGTCCAGATTGGAAAGATTCCAGCCTTCGTTTTTTATTTTGCTCCAGATTTCTGTCAGGAGTTTTTTTGAGTCAGCGTTTTTCCATTGGGGATCTTCCGGTGGAAAAAATGAGCCAATGTCTCCAAGACCGCTTGCTCCAAGAAGTGCATCAGAAATTGCATGAAGTAAAACATCTCCGTCGGAATGTCCGTCTTCGCCAAAATCACTTTCCAGGGCAATTCCTCCTAAAAGAAGGGGACGCCCTTTTACAAGAGGATGTTTGTCGTAACCAATACCTGTTCTAATCATTTTTTGAGTCCTGATATTTGTTTCAAGAAGATTAAGATCCTGAGGAAAAGTAATTTTTTTATTTTTTTCTGAGCCTGCTGTAACTTTTACTTTTGGATTTTCAGGAATTAAATTCCATATTTCTGTGTCGTCGGTGTACTCTCTGTTTGAATTTCTGGCGGCAAGATGAGATTTAAAAAGTCCGTCAAAATAAAAGGCTTGAGGTGTTTGTATTGCAGATATTTGCGCGCGTACAAGGTGATGATGAATAAAACCATCTTCATCAATAATTTTCTGAGTATCTACAGGGGAAATGCCAGGACATGAAGCACCGAATTTTTCTGCATTTTTAAAGACAGAAAGTATCGTTTGTTTTTCGATAAAAGGGCGGGCTCCGTCGTGAATAAAAACTATCGGATTACATTTTATTTCGTGTAATGCAGAAAGGGCATTAAAAACAGATTCCTGACGGCTCTTTCCGCCTTCTATAAACATAAAATCAACAGAAGAAGTTTCGTAAAGGGATTTTATAAAAGGGTCCGCAAAAAGAGCTTTTTTTGATTTTTCCAGTTCACTTTGCCTGCCATGTAAGTTTTGAGATTTTGGATATGTAACGGCAACAGTAGAAAAATCCAGAGTTTCAAGAAAAACGCGGACAGAAGAAGAAAGAACCGTGCCGTTGGAAAAAGGCATATATTCTTTTTTCTGTCCGCCCATTCTTGATGAAGAGCCTGCGGCAACAATAACAAGTACCGGTTTTTGACCGCAGTTAGTCTTCATCGTCGTCTAAATCGTCTTCATCCTCTTCTGAGTCTGAATCAGTATCATCGGAATCATCACCGTCGTTATCGTCATCAGAATCGCTGTCGGAACTTAAATCTGAACCAAATTCATCATCGTCGTCATCATCTTCGAGAGTTTGAATTTTCTTTTCGTGAATGGCTCCAAGAGGTTCAAGTTTTGCATGAAGCATGGATTCTACTTCTTTTGTGGAAAGTCCCAGTGCAATGGCAATTTCGTCTGTAAGAAGCTTCCGTGCAGTGTCGTAAAGTTTTCGTTCCTGAATAGGAAGTTCTTTGACTTTCGAACGATGATACAGACACCGCACAATATTTGTAATGTCTTCGATGCTTCCTTTTTTTAGAAGATCCAGATTCATCTGGTAGCGGAGTTTCCAGTCGGAGGTAACCGATTCAACAGGCTGTCCCAGCATATCCAGCGACTTTTGGGCTGCTTCGGCGGAAACAATTTTCCGAATACCCAGTTTTACGGCATTATCTACTGGAACCATAACAACCATATCAGAAACTTCGAGGTAGATTCTGTAATATGGAACTGTGTTTTCTCCTACAGTTCTTTCGAAGATTTCTTTAATTTCGCCAACACCCTGACTAGGGTAAACTATTTTTTCGTTTATTGAAAAATTTGAACTCATATGGACTGATTATACCATAAAAAAACAAAAAATTCAATTTTTACAGGTGTTTTTGCAGGACTTCAGCATTATAAAAAAAATAGTTTAAAACAGGGCTGACCGTCGCGACTGTTCAGTGCAAAACCGAATTTAACTGTGTTTACCATGACTTTTTTATCGGCCTGTGTATCGGACTGTTCCTTCTTTATAGTTTTTATCAAAGGTTCGCACTAAAGTTCCATTATTTATTTTTCGTGGAGTATAAATTGCGCAGTCGTGATCTGGATTTACCCAGTCCAGCAGAATTCCGTTTTTAGGATTTATAAAAACATAGTCACTGCCTTCCAGTTTTTCAGACAGAATGTCTGGCGAAATAAGTTCCAGTGTGGTTCCTGTATCTGTTTTGTTAAGGGAAGAATACTGGTAAAGATTGTAGCCCGGAATTTTTTTTGCGTATTTTATGTTTTTTTCTGGATGCAATAGAAGGTCTTTTTCTACATTTTCCCTCATTTTTGGATGCATTGATTCAAGTTCTTTTATGCGTTCTTTTTCGGCATTTTGTGCATTATTAAAAACTTTGTCTTCCTCTTCTTTGGAAAATTGATTTCCGATTGTACCTGCAAGTTCATAAGGACTGTCTGAAGCCCCCACTGTTGTTTCATCGGCATGAGCTCTGTTAAAGTAAAAGCCTGTTGTACATTCTCTGTGAGGAACTTCGTAAAGGCTTTTTATGAAAGGAGTGGCCTCTTCCAAAGTAATTTTATTTTCCAGAGCATCCAGTGCTTTTCTGTAGGCTCTTGTAACAAGGGCAACATAATAAATTGACTTCATGCGGCCTTCGATTTTTATGGCATCAACACCAGCGTCTTTCATCTCTTTAAGATTTTCAATCATGCACAGGTCTTTTGAAGAAAGAATTGCAGTAAAGTCTTCTCCTTCAAAGGCAGGAAAAAATTCTCCAGGTCTTTTATGTTCCTGAAGAAGAAGTTTTCCACTTTCTGCCAGAGCTTTTGCTTCGCTGAACGAAAGTTTTTCTCCTGAAAAAAGATTTGAATATTCTTTGGAAAGTCCTATATCGTAATCCCACCGGCATGTATGGGAACAGAAACCGCTTTGTGC
The DNA here is from genome assembly GCA_945833725.1 of uncultured Treponema sp. Classification (GTDB taxonomy): domain Bacteria; phylum Spirochaetota; class Spirochaetia; order Treponematales; family Treponemataceae; genus Treponema_D. Next base: position 1,393 of record CAMAFU010000082.1, on the reverse strand, counting down.
ACTGCGTCCTGTAAGATATGCACTTAAAAGACACCGCCCGGAATATGCTATGCACATGGCACCGTGGGCAAAACATTCCAGTTCAATGTCCGGGTTTGCATCTTTTATTTCCCGTATTTCTTTAAGGCTTGTTTCCCTGCCCAGAACAACACGCTTAAATCCAAGTCTGCCGTACATTTTTACAGCCTGTTTGTTCATGCAGCTGGCTTGAGTACTTAAATGAAGGTGTGCATTGGGGAAATTTTTTTGAATTATGTCTACCATTCCCAAATCCTGAATAATAAAGGCATCAATGGGATATTCCTTGAAATAGTTTAAATTGTCCATAAAAAGCTGAATATCCTGATTGTGGAAGGCAATGTTTAAGGCACAGAAAAGTTTTTTTTGAGGGTAGCGTTTTTTTAATTCAACAACCTGATTGTATTCATCTTCGTAGAAATTATCGGCTTTTACCCTGAGAGAGAATTTTTTAAGACCGATATAGGCTGTATCTGCTCCATATTGATATGCATAACCGAGTTTTTCGATATTTCCTGCCGGACAAACTAATTCCATATTTCCTCCGTTACTGGCAGCATTTTTGCTGTACTCATTTTATTGGTGTTTTATAAAATCATCTTTTGTTTCAAGTTTAAGTTGAATTTTTTCCTGACTGTCGAAAGCTGTTATTTTCCGCTGATTTAAAAAATTTCCGATTTTTTCAACGGCAAGATGGGATTCATCAAGAAAATCATCCATAAGCTGAAACATTCCCATCATTTTTGGCCAGATATCTATAATACATTCTCCGCCAGCATCTTCCACAAGTTTCTGAAACCGTTTTGTATCTTCCAGCATAATTTCGTTTTCTCCTGACTGTATGAATATTGCAGGGAATTTTTTTAAAATATGCGGTGGAATTTTTGCCGGAGAAACAAGAGGACTTGAAACATTGTCGTGGAAAGTGTAAAACTCCACAGCACGGCGGACTGCTTCTTTTGAAGTAAGTTCATCTGAAAGTTTTTTCTGAGAAAAAATAAACGAGTCGTCTGACAAATCTAGCCATGGACTGAAAAGAAAAATATTTTTTATTGATTTAAGTTTGTTTTCTGAAATAGTTTGAATAAGCCCCAGTGCAAGGGAAGCCCCTGAAGTTGAGGCCATAACAATGATGTTTGGAACACATTGATTTTTTGAATTAAAGCCGTCTTCCAGAGAAAGGGCAATCTGCTCTTCCATAAAAATATTTCTGAATACAGTCTGCAGGTCTTCCAGAGATGATGGAAAAGGATGAGCTGGTGCAAGTCGGAATTCTGGAACTACAACACGGCAATTAACGGAATTTGCCAGAACTGCTGCAAAATTCCTGCATGATTTTCTGGAGCCGCCTGTAAAGCAGCCTCCGTGAATGTAA
>CAMAFU010000081.1 GCA_945833725.1 uncultured Treponema sp. | reverse complement strand
CTTTTCTCTGCTCGTAAAGCGAAATAACATTCTGGTCAGGACATTCCTTTGAAAACTCAGATACAATGTTCGTATCAAGAAGATAAACTTTGTTCATTCTTTGCTCCCGTAAAAATTTTAAAATTCAAAAATCTTTATTCTTAAAAAATTACGCGGTTTGGATCCGGGTATACTTTTTCCGGCAGAGGAATTCCTTCATCACCCAAAACATCGGCATATTCTTTTTTTAGCAGATTAAGTTTTTCGATTAAGGACGGCTTTGCATCCTTTTTTTCATATTCCTCGTAACTGATTATTACGGCCACAGGCTTGTCGTAGCGAGTAAGTTCAACAGGTTCGCCGCTTTCTGCAAGCTTTACAAGATTTGAAAAATTATTCCTTGCATCATAAATTGAAGTTCTGCACATAAAAACCTCCTGACGGAAATTTAGGTTCCATTTATTTTACCAATTACAATATAAGATAAAATTAAAATATAGTCAAAATTTTATTATGTTGGCTATAAGTTTTAAGTTTTCGGGTATTATTTGTTGATTTCATGCAAACTTCTTGCCAAAATACTCTTATCTTTTCTGCTTTTTTATTCTTCAAGTTCAGCCAGTTCTTCCCATCTTTTGTATTTTTCTGCCAGAATTTTTTCTAGCTCGGTGTATTCTTTTCCTGCTTTGCCTGCAATGGTGTAATTTGTGGAAGCCATTTCCTGTTCAAGCTGGGGTTTTCTTTCTTCCAGTTCAAGAATTTCTTCTTCAAGCTGTGTAAATTCTTTTTGTTCGGCAAATGTCCGCCGTTTTTTCGGTTGTTTTTCCTGTTTTGCCGACATTCGTTCTATCTGTTTTTTTGCGGAAATTTTTTCTGCTTCTTCCCGTTTTTTTTCTTCAAGATATTGCAGGTATTCCGAACACTTTCCGGGAAAATGGGAAATGGAGCCGTTTTTTTCCATTATGAACAGGGTGTCTGCCGTTTTGTCCATAAAAAACCTGTCATGACTTACAATTAAAAGACATCCTTTATAATCGGAAAGAAATTTTTCCAGAATGTTCATTGTAAAAATGTCAAAGTCGTTTGTAGGCTCGTCTAAAATTAAAAAATTAGGATTGGATATTAAAAGCCGTATAAGAAAAACTCTTTTTCGTTCTCCGCCAGAAAGATTTTCCAGCAGCGAATGTTGGATTTTTCCTTCAAAGCCGAATTCTTTTAAAAATTGGGAGGCAGAAAGATCTTTTCCGCTGTTTGTGTGTATAACTTCTGCAGCTTCTTTTATGTAGTCGAGTACAGTTAAATTAAGGTTTTTAAATTCTGGATACTGCTGATAATAGCCGATACATGTATTTTCACCTGTTTCAACAAAACCTTCTTCACCTTGCAGTTTTCCGGCAATAATATTGAGAAGGGTTGATTTTCCAGAACCGTTGCACCCAAAAATGCCGATTTTTTCACCTTTGCTGAATTTGTAGGAAAAGTTTTTTATTACGGGAATTAATGTTCCTGTGGAATCGTCGGGGGAGTTTTTTTGACCAAATTTAGGGTAGTTTTTTGAAATTCCGTGGAGTTCAAGGATTTTTCCTCCTAAGCGGCGGCCTGCAACTTCAAAGGAAAATTCCTTTTCTTTGGCGAATTTTTCTCTGTTTATAAGTTCGTTGTCTTTTTGAATGCGGGCTTTTGCCTTTGTCCCCCTGGCACAAGGTCCTCTCATAAGCCAGTCCCGCTCTATCCGCAAAACAGACTCAATTCTTCGTTCTGTATTTTCTTCGATTTCAAGTTCAATCTGCTTTTTTTCCAGATATGTTGAATAGTTTCCCTGATAAAGTTTTAATTTTTTTCTGTCCAGTTCGTATATGTTGGAACAAACGGCATCGAGAAAGTACCTGTCGTGGGTTACCATAAGAACGGCCCGCTTTGTTTCCTGAAGATGTTTTTGGAGCCAGAAAATAGTTTCGATGTCCAGATGGTTTGTAGGTTCATCCAGAAGAAGGAGACCTGTATCTTCAACTAAAACTTGTGCCAGTGCAACTTTTTTAAGCATGCCGCCGGAAAGTGTTCCCATTTTTTCGGACATGTTTTTTATTCCTAGTGTGGTTAAAACTGAACGAACCTGAGCTTCGTAATTCCACAAATCGCCTTTGTTCATTTCCAGCGTAAGGGTGTCAAAATAATTCTGCTGACTTTGGGAAAAACCTTTTTCCATTGAAAGGCACAGCTGTTCGTATTCGCGGATTTTTGCAAGTTTGGGACTTTTGCTTTGGAATATATGCTGCTCAATTGTATTTTCCGGGTTGAAGGCCGGGTTCTGAGCCAGATAGCTTATGCCACATTCTTTGTTGATTACTACACTGCCTTCATCGCTGGTAATATTACCGGCGAGAATTCCTAAAAGAGTAGATTTTCCGCTTCCGTTACGACCGATTATTGCAGCTTTTTCTCCTGCTTCCATGCCGAAAGTGATTTTAGAAAAAAGAGGTTCTTCCCGACCGATTTTTCCAAGGCTGTTTACACTGAGAATATTCATGGTTAATTTCTGAAACTGTGGATTGGAGCTGGAATGCGTCCGCCACGGTTAATGAATTCTTTGCAACCGAATTGGCTTACAGGCATAACAGGGCATCCGCCTAAAAGTCCGCCAAATTCAATCCAGTCGCCGGCTTTTTTTCCTGGGGCGGGAATTAATCTTACAGCCGTTGTTTTATTGTTTACCATTCCAATGGCAAATTCATCAGCCATAATGCCGGAAATTGTTGTGGCAGGAGTGTCGCCTGGGATTGCAATCATATCAAGACCAACAGAGCATACAGTTGTCATGGCTTCAAGTTTTTCAAGGCAGATTGAGCCTTGTTTTACAGCATTTATCATGCCTTCGTCTTCTGAAACAGGAATGAACGCTCCGCTTAATCCGCCTACATTTGTGCTGGCCATAACACCGCCTTTTTTTACCATGTCGGTAAGCATGGCAAGGGCAGCCGTAGTTCCGGGAGCGCCTGCTCCTTCAAGACCTATTTCTTCGAGAATTCGGGCTACAGAATCACCTACTTCCGGTGTTGGTGCAAGAGAAAGATCCAGAATACCGAAATTAACGCCTAAACGGGCTGCGGCCTCTGTTCCTACCAGCTGACCAAGCCTTGTTATTTTAAATGCCATTTTTTTAATGCCTTCTGCAAGCACATTAATTGGCTGACCTTTGTATTCTTTTGCTGCAGCGAGAATTACGCCTGGACCTGAAACACCTACATTTATAACTGCATCGGCTTCTCCAGGACCATGAAAAGCACCTGCCATAAAGGGATTGTCTTCTGGGGCATTACAGAAAACAACAAGTTTTGAACAACCGTTTATGGCACAGTCTTTGCTGGCTTCCGATGTTTTTTTTATGGTTTCTCCCATAAGTTTTACGGCATCCATATTTATTCCCGATTTTGTGGAACCAACATTTACCGATGAACAGACAAAATTGGTGGAGGCTAGAGCTTCTGGAATGGAATCAATTAAAATTCTGTCGGCAGGCGTAATACCTTTTTGAACAAGTGCAGAAAATCCGCCTATAAAATTTATGCCCAATTCTCTGGCACATTTATCCAGAGTTTTGCAGTATTCAACATAAGATTTTGCACCGGAAGCTCCTGCAACTAAAGCAATAGGAGTAACAGAAACCCGCTTGTTGATGATTGGAACGCCCAGTTCTTTTTCTATATCCTGACCGACTTTTACCAGATTGCCGGCCTTTTTCATAATTTTATCGTAAATTTTACGGCACGAAACGGAAATATCGGAATCGGCACAGTCAAGAAGACTAATTCCCATTGTAATGCACCGTACATCCAGTTTCTGGCGCATGAACATATTAACTGTTTCTTGAATTTCTGAAGCAGAGTAAAGCATAATATCCCCCAAAATATTTTACATTCTAGCAAGTTTTAGGGGAGCATATCAATTCTAAAACAAAAAGAAGATAACCTGCAGAACCGGCTTTTCAGGGTTCGGTAACCCTCATAAGCCTTAAAAGTGCCTGCACTTTTAAGGCTTATGCCTGGCGGCACCCTTACAATCCGGGCTAAGATTGGCTCATTATTGCATCGATAGAATGAATGCAGGCGTGGCGCAATCCTGCTTCTTCAAGGGCGGCAACACCTTTAATCGTTGAGCCGGCAGGAGAACATACATTGTCTTTTAAAATTGCCGGATGAGTGCCTGTTTTCAGCTGGAGTTTGGCAGAGCCTAGCAGAGTCTGGCTTATAAGTGAATAGGCAGTTTTTCGTGGAAGACCATATTTACATGCCGCATCGGCGTAGGCTTCGATAAAAATATCTACAAAGGCAGGACCGCATCCGCTTACAGCACCGCCAATTCCCATAAGTCTGTCTTCCAGTTCTTCCACAAGACCTATTGAAGAAAAAAGTTCCATAAGGCTGAGCCTTTCTTCCGGCAGAAGACTGTTTGATTTTTCAAAGAGAAAAACACCTTCACCAACTAAAGCCGGCGTGTTTGGCATTACGAATTGAACTCTGGTGGAATGTGAAAGACAGTTTCCGTAACGGTTAAAATTCCATCCCAAAGCTATTGAAACAAGAGCCTTTCCTTCCAGAAGATGCTTTATTTTTGGAAGTATGTTTTCAATTTGGTAAGGTTTGCAGGCCATAAAAACGGTATCGGCAGAAGAAACAGCTTCTTCCAGCGTACTGCACGGTACAAAGCCAATGTCCAAAGAATTTTCTTTAAGTTTAATTTGATTTGGTGCGTAGGCAAAAATATTTTTTGCAGCAATTTTCCCAGATTTAACAAAACCTTTTGCAAGGGCACCGGCCATATTGCCCATTCCAATAAAAGCGATTTTTTTCATAAGTAAAGTCTCCGCAGGTTATTCTGCCATAAAAAGCGTGCCTGTAGCGTTTCCAGAGGAAAGTTCATCCAGAATATTTTCCCGACCGCCGTTTGCAAGAAGAAGAGGAATTCCGTAAACAGTAGTTTTTTCTGCGGCCTGAATTTTTGTTTCGATGCCGCCTGTTCCAAAGGAATTTGTTTCCCCGATTTTAATTGATTTTCTAAGTTCGGGAATTGATTTAACTTCTTCTATAAGTTTTGCATTTTTGTTTGTTTTAGGATTGTCTGTATAAATTCCGTCGATGTCGCTAAAAAGAATCAGAAGATCGGCACTCCACAAAATTGCTGTAAGAGCAGAAAGATTGTCGTTGTCGCCTATTGTAAATTCGTCTGTGGAAACAGAGTCATTTTCGTTGATGATTGGAACGGCACCTTCATCAACAAGAGTAAAAAGCGTGTTCCGTATATTAAGTGAGCGGTGGCTGTCTTCAAAATCTTCTTTTGTAAAAAGCAGCTGACCAATATGCAGGTTCTGGCTGTCGAAAGCTTTGCGCCACTGTGCCATAAGTTCAACCTGACCAATTGCACACAAAGCCTGCCGGAAATGAACATCTTTTTTGCGGGCCCATTCTTTTAAAGTTGAAACCCCGGAAACCTGCGCACCAGAAGAAACAACAACAATCTGCTTTCCCTGCTGTATAAGGTTTTTGCACTGCCTGGCAAAATTTGCCATAAATTCTGTATTTTGAGTTCCATCTTCCCGGGCAAGAGTATTAGACCCGATTTTTATAACAATTTTGCGGGATGAATTTATAATTTCTTTAATGTTCATAAAACAATTTTAGTGAAGACAGATTTAAAACGCAACATGCAATAAAGAGAAGGTGAAAAGGGGCATGGTAAAAATATGATATCAGCTTCTTGTTTGACCGTCGCCGTCTATAAGGTATTTTGTTGTTGTAAGGGCCTGTATTCCCATAGGACCTCTGGCATGAAGTTTTTGTGTACTTATACCCAGTTCTGCACCAAAACCAAATTCCCCGCCGTCTGTAAACCGTGTACTGGCATTTACATATACGCAGGCAGCATCTATTTTTGATTGAAACAGACGAGCACTGCTCCTGTTTTCTGTAACAATACATTCAGAGTGTTTTGTGTTGTGGGAATTTATAAAGTTTATGGCTTCGTGGATGGAATCTACTGTTTTGACTGCACATACGAAATCCAGAAATTCAAAGCCGAAATCATTTTCGCTGGCACTTACTGCATTTGTTTTTTGTGTACAGTCTAAGGCTTTAAGGGATTGTTCGTCGCACCTAAGTTGAACTTTGCCGTTAAATGTTCTGTATAAAAGAGGCATAAATTCTTTAAGAACTGACTTATGCACAACAATACATTCTATGGCATTGCAGGCACCCGGTCTTTGGCACTTTGCGTTAAGGGCGATTTGAGCTGCCATTTTTAAATCGGCACTTTCGTCTACATAAAGATGGCATACACCGGCACCTGTTTGAATTACAGGAATTCTGGCATTTTGTGTAACCATGTTTATTAAGCCTGCACTTCCGCGGGGAAGTACAACATCTATTTTGCCTGTTGCTGTAAGAATTTCCTGAACTTCTTCCCGGTTTTCGCAGGGAGCAAGATAAATTGCATCTTCAACACCATCGCCTTGGGAAAGGGCAGATTTTATTGTTTTTAAAATTGCCTGATTCGAATTTACGGCACTGGAAGAACCCCGCAAAAGAATGGAATTTCCGCTTTTATAAGCCAGAGCAAAAGCGTCCAAAGTAACATTGGGGCGGCTTTCGTAAATTATTGCCACAATTCCAAGAGGAACACGCACCTGACGGATTGTAAGACCGTCGGGAGTTTTCCAGCCGGAAATTTCTTCGCCGGAAGGATCGTTCTGGTTTATGATTATATCCAGAGAATGAATCATGGAATCTATTTTTTTGTTGTCCAGGGCAAGGCGTTCTACAAGACTTTCGGACATGCCTTTTTCTCTTGCAATGTCTGTGTCTTTTTTATTTGCAAGGAGAATTTCGTTTCTGTCCCGGTTAAGGGCAGCTTTTACCTGTTCAAGGGAGGCATTTTTTTGTGCGGCAGTCTGGAGGGAAAGAATGTCCGAGGCACTGCGCAGTTTTGAGCATATAAAATCTAAATCCATAAAAAATCAGTAGTTTGCAAGAAAGTACATTCCAAGAAGGATAAGTACACGGCATTTTTCGGAAGAAAAAGATGAAGTTTCCGGCAGACTCTGAATGTACCACCAGAAAATACCGAATTCGGGATCAATACGCAGGGCATATTCGCTGAATTCCGGCTGTTTTGACTGAGGACCGAACATAAGGTAAACTACATCGGAAATTATCTGACCGAATCTTCTGTATTCTTCGGCGTATTTATTGTCTTCGGCATAGGCGCAGAACTGTTCCAGATTGTAAAGCACCTGCTCCTTAACGGCTTCGTCTGTTTTTTCGACCCAGGTTTTCTGGATAAGGAGAGTAAGATTTTTTTTGAAAGAAGCGATAAGTTTTGAATCTTCCCCGCCTTCAAGAATTTCTTTGAAAAGATCCGGGGAGCCGAAGCATTGAGAAACAGTAACAGCATCTTGATTTATAAGGGAAATGTCTTCTGCTTTGACTATGTTAGAAATGGAATCAACTACATGAGGTTCAGCTATTTCATAAATTAAATTGTCTTTTTTCATAACAAAAGTTTAATGGTTTTTTGCGTTTCATTTCAAGAGGTGAATACCAGGGCCTCCGCATTAGTTGATGAGAAAAATTGGGGCGCGAAGGAGCGAATGGT
>CAMAFU010000080.1 GCA_945833725.1 uncultured Treponema sp. | reverse complement strand
CTTCTGGCTGTTTCGCTTTTTTCTTCCTGTACAAAATCACAGCGCCAGATTGCCGTTTTTATTCCGGGCATAATGGCAGACAGTGCAACTTACGCTAAACTTGCAAAGGGTGTTACAAAGGCTGTAGATGAATATAATGCAGACAAAACCGAAAAAGATAAAATTCTTCTTACTGTAATTGAAGCGGGAACTACCCAGTCCCAGTGGCAGCCAAAAATCACTTCTTTAGCTGCTTCAAAAAAATACGAAGTTATTATTTCTTCCAATCCGTCTCTTCCCGAACTGTGCATTCCTATTGCAAAAGATTTTCCTGAACAAAAATTTATTCTTTTGGATGGTTTTTGCGAAGGTAACAGCCAGATTTACTCTGTAAGCTACGATCAGCGCCAGCAGGCCTATATTTCAGGCTACATGGCAGGACTTTCTTCAAAAACAAAAAAACTCGGCCTTATTGCAGCCCAGGAATATCCGATTATGAACGAAGTTTTCAGGCCGTATTTCTTAAAAGGTGCTCTCGCTGCCGACAGCCGTTGTACAGTTGATTTTCGCGTAGTTGGCAACTGGTATGATGCAACAAAAGGAAGCGAACTTACAAAGGCTCTTGTTTCCACTGGAGTTGATGTAATTCTTCCTATTGCAGGCGGGGCTGGTCAGGGTGTAATAGCTGCCAGCGTAGAAGCAGGAACAAAACTTGTCTGGTTTGACGAAAACGGATATTCAAAAGCTCCGGGAACAATTTTAAGCTGTACCCAGATGTATCAGGACAGAGCCGGCTACGAAACTACAAAACTTTACCTTGAAGGCGGAGTTGAATTTGGAAAATGCCGTATTGTAGGTTCTGTAAAGGATGGTTTTACAGAACTTATTACAAATAACGAAAATTACCAGAAATATAACTCAGAGGAAATAAAAGAAAAAATGAATCAGCTGGTTGAAAAACTGCGGACAGAAGGCCTAAATTAATTTTATCTGCTGTTTAGACGAATCCTGCTGGATGTGCGTATGGAAATAAAGCTTGAACATATAAACAAATCCTTTGGTGCAAAAGATGTTTTAAAAGATGTATCAGTAAATTTTTCTGCCGGGAAAATAAATGCACTGCTAGGAGAAAACGGTGCCGGAAAATCCACTCTGGCAAAAATAATTGCAGGCTTTCCAGGTGTAAAAATTGTCCGGCAGGAACCTCTGTTAAGTAAAAAAATTACAGTCCGGCAGAATATTCTGGCAGGCACAAACATAAAAAAAACTGATTTTACAAACAGACTGGAAACTTTACAAAAACAATGGTGTCCTTCTTTAGACCTTAATAAAAAAGTATCGGACTGCACTTCATCTCAAAAATTTTTTACTTCTCTTTTATCCTGTCTTATAACAAACCCAGAAGTTTTAATTCTTGATGAACCGGGAAGAACGCTGGAATGGCACGAAAGGCGGCTTTTGTATGCAGAAATAAGAAATCTTGCTTCGTCGGGGATGAACATAATAATCATTACCCATTCCATTGAAGAAGCCAGACTTTATACAGATACAATTACTGTTCTGGAACAGGGAAAAATTACGGCCTTTTACGAAAAAAGCATGGATTTTGACAGCTCAAAACACAACTTTTCTACTTCCGATTTTAATGATTTTTCCTTAAATCCTGAGAATGGAAATTCTTCCCCTTTAAGTGGTGATTTTTTATTTAAAATTGAAGATTTAATATGCCGTCCCAAATTCCGATTTCCCCTTGAACTTAAAGAGCTTTCTGTAGAAAAAGAAAAAGTAACTCTTGTTCAGTCGCCGGGAACAGGAAAAATTTTTACTTTGGAAAACATCCTTTTTGGTCTGGAAAAATCTTCCGTAAAAGGAAAACTTTTCTGGAACTATAAAAACAAAACAAAAAAGAAAAACCTTAGTTTTTTTTCCATTACTCCAATTTTCGTAAGAAATATGTTCGGCAAAAATTCCGTAGGGCTTGTGTCTGCCAATAAACTTTTTCGAAGTTCGAATCCTGATTTAACTGTTGAACAGATGCTTACTCCTGTCTGGAAAAATAAATTTTTCTTTCCAAATACAGAAAAAACGGCTTCTGATATAATTAACAAAGCACAGGTAAATGCCTGCCCAAAAGACAAAACATCTTCCCTTTCCGGGGGAATGCTGCAGAAACTTATTCTTGAGCGGGAACTGAACAAAACTCCAAAACTTCTTATTCTTTGTGAACCGCTTCAGGGACTTGACAATAATTCTGCCATAGAAATGTGCCGTAGAATTAAAGCCCTTACATATTCCGGGAAAACTGTTCTTGTTTTAAGCAGCACAGAATATCCCGGTTTTTTTGCCGACAGAATTTTCTGCTTTTAAGTGATTTTTGCAGTAGGGATTGTAAGGGCGAAGGAATCTGAGTTTTGGAGCGCAGCGGAAAAATGGAGTGCGAAAGCACGGAACCCTGAAAAGCCCGGTTTTAGAAAACAACTTCTGTTGTTTTCTAAAAACTGCCCATATAAAAAATGAGGTTTTGCGCATTTTTACTGAAATTTATTTTTAGGATACAAAAATGAATCTTTATTTTTTTGGAAATATGATTAACTATGCCTCGCTTGTTATGATTGCCGCCTGTGCAAACTGCTTTTCCCTTAAAAATTCCCAGATGAATCTTGGTGGTGAAGCGCAGATATATGCCGGAGGTTTTGCTGCCTCTGTTGCCTGTACTTTTTTTTGGAGCAAAGGTGTTTCTCCTGCACTGATTCTTCTTGCAGCGGCGTTTTTTGCCGGTTTTGCAGGTTTTATTTCGGCGTTTTTAAGCGGGCTTTTTAAGTATTTTAAAAATGTGCCGGAACTTCTTACAAGTTTTCTTTTTAGTGCCGGAACTATTCCCCTTATTGACGGTCTTATTGCCGGAAAATTCCGCATTAAAGAGGGAAATCTTCTGGCAACAGAATTTCTTGCAGAAAATCTCCGCCTTAAAAAACTCCTTCCACCATCCTGTTTTAATGTTACTTTTTTCTGGGGAATTTTTTTCTGTCTTGCTGCAGCGTTTTTGATTTTCAGGACTAATTTTGGGCGGCGGCTTGAAATTTACGGCAAAGCCAGAGAATTTTCCATTTCGTCGGGATTTTCCCGTTTTTTCTGGGAAACAGTTCCCTTTTCTATTTCCGGTTTTTTCCACGGCTTAACAGGTTTTTTTGCCACAGCAGGAACTTACTACACCTGTCACTCCGGTTTTTATGCCGGCATGGGATGGAATGCCTTAAGCATCTGTTTAATTGCAAAATCAAATCCAATTATTGTTATTCCAGTTTCCCTCGCTTACAGTCTTTTATATTCTTTGGGAACCCAGTCTTCTCTGGCAGGAACTACAGGCTTTGACCTGCCATCCCTTATTCAGGGAGCCGCCCTTATTTCCATTGCAGTTATATACAGAACTTCTGCAGAAAAAAACAGTTGAGGTAAAAGTCCATGAACATTTTTTATCAGATAATTTCCCTTTCCGTTCCGTTACTTCTTGCAGGATTAGGCGGCTTAATTTCGGAATTTGCCGGACGAATGGCTATTTTTCTTGAAGGTGCCATAAATCTCGGTGCTTTTTTCTGCTTTCTTTTTACTGTAAAAACAGGAAATGCTTTTCTGGGGTATTTTACTGCCGTTATTCTATGTACATTGATTTTTTATTTTTCTGCCCTTTTTATTGAAAACTCAAACATAAATCCTTTTATTTTTTCTCTGGGTTTAAATTTGTTCTGTACAGGGGCAATAAGTTTTATGAGTGCTGTTTTTTTTGGTACAAGGGGAGTGCTGACTAATTCAGCTTTTTACTTTGATTCTGCAAAAATCAGGCTGATTACTACAATCTTTGCCTTAATCATTACATTTCTGTTCTTTCTGTTTATTTTCTGCACTAAAAAAGGTCTTTATCTGCGCATTTGTGCCAGCGACAGGGATTTTCTTGAAGACAGGGAAATTTCTACAAAAAAAATAAGAATTTTAAGCTGGGGGGCGGCGGCATTTTTTGCAGGTTCTGCCGGCTGTATTTTTTCGTTAAGGCTAAACTCTTTTGTACCGGGAATTTCCAGCGGAACCGGGTGGCTTGCTTTAGCTGCCGTATTTTTAGGGAAAAAGAAACCGTTTGGTGTTTTGCTCAGTGCCATTATTTTTTCGGCAGCCCAATATCTTGCAAGCAACCTTCAGAATTTTACGGAATTTAAAGCTGTAAGTGCTTCTGTGCTTCTGTCCCTGCCTTATTTTATTGCCCTGTTTTTTATAATGACAACAAATTTTAAAGGCCGAGACTAAAAAAAGCTTCCATTCATTTTATAAAATTTTTTGTATCAATTTTTTTGATAAAAAAATCTAAATTTACCCATATAAAAAAGGCACAGTATATCGAAATAAAAGCCGCAAAAACAAAATAAAAGCTCCAGAGGGAAATTTCGTAAATGCTGTTGTCTTTTAAGAAAAATCCTGTTGCCGCAAAAATTGCCACCAGAACAATGCCTATAAAAATCCAGTTAAAAAGAGGCACAGGCTTAAATTTATTTTCACCGTAGGAATTGATTTTTTCAAAGACAGAAGGAGATTGCTTTCGTTCCAGAGGCGTTTTCTGTTTAAGAGGTTTTGACATAAGTTTTTCTGCCTTTGTCATGTATCTTACCTGAGAACGGCAATCCCGGCATTTTAAAAGGTGGCAGGAGCAGGAAAAAGAAAGTCTTTCGCCTTTATCCAGCATAAAAAACGAATCCATAACTTTTTCGCATTTTTCTTTTGACAAATTTTTTCTTTCGCCAGTTTCAACATTTTTATTCATAAATCCCCCTTAATTTTTTGGCAAGAATTTTTTTTGCACGAAAAATATGTGATTTTATTGTGTTTACAGGAAAATCTGTAATTTCAGAAATTTCTTCATATTTAAGTCCATGGAAAAAATACATTTCCACGCACATTCCGTAATTTTCAGGCAAGTCGGAAACAGACTCCCTTATTGCATCAAGAGTAACTTTTCTAATCTGCTCTTCTTCCGGCGACCTGTCCTTTCCCACCAGCATTTCTTCCTGAGCTAAAGGAATGTATTCTTGTCGGCGGGAAATTGAATTAACGGCAGAATTGTAGGCAATCCTTGTAATCCATGTTCCGAAAGAAGAATTAAATTTAAACGATGAAAGGTGAATGTATACCTTAACAAAAACTTCTTGAACAAAATCGTCCGTGTCCTCAGGATTCCTGAAAAAACTCATGCCAAGAGCTGTTACCCTTTTTTTATAAAATTCCATAAGCTGTTCAAAGGCTTTAGAATCTCCGGCAACAGCGGCTTTAACAAGAATTTCATCCCTTTTGTTTATGAGTTTGTTTTCTAATGATGCAGAAGGAGTCCCAGACATAAACTTTCTGTAAACTTAAGTAACTTTAGTTTCAGGCACAGTTACTGCAAATTTTAATTATTTCCAGTCGTTAAGCCTGTAAAAAATAATCAGGCAGATTCCAAGGGAAAGAGGAATTATTCCACCCAGCAAAGCCGGAGAAATTCCTGTAAGCAGGATAAAAAACACAGAAAGAGTTAATCCTATTCCAGTAAGCAGAAGGCCGATTAAAAGGGAATAAGCTTTTAAATTGAATTTTTCCCGTTTAAAAGTTCCCATAAGAATCTGTTTTTTTACCTCCAGATGATGCCACAAAAGAGAAAAGAAAACTACAATTCCGCCCATAACAATTCCCACAATAGGAACTACAGAAAAAACAACCTGCGCTGCTTCGCTTACAACTTTCTCATTCATAAAAATAAGCCTCCTGCTTAATCAAAATATATAACGGTACAAAAAAAATCAGCTTCTGGAAAAAAGGCCGTTTTCAAAGTCGAAACAAGCCTGTTCCCTTATTTTATTATGCTGCTTTTTTCCTGTAGCCGTTTTAGGAATAGATTCCACAATGGCATAATATCTTGGTCTTTTGTATTTACTAAGCATTCTGCAGTTTGAACAGAAATTCCTTAATTCCTGAACTGTAAGGGAATTGTCCGACGGAACAACATAAGCCACAACAGCCTGCCCCCGCAATTCATCATGAATGGAAGTTACAATACAGTCTTTTACTTTACTGCACTGATTAAGGGCATCTTCAATTTGTGTCGGAAAGATGTTTTCGCCGTTAACTATTATCATATCGTCTTTGCGACCTTTTACAGTAACAGTTTCCCCTTCTTTCCAAACACCAGTGTCCCCAGTATACATCCAGCCTTTATAAAATTTTTCTTTTGTAGATTTTTCGTCTTTAAAATATGAAAAAGTAGATTTTGCAGGAGAACGGATTATAATTTCGCCCTGAGTTTCATTGTCTTTTTCCACAATTTCATCCGGCTCAGCCTTTTTATCATCGTAAATTTTAACTACCCTAACATCATCATCGGTACAACTTTGACCAACAGAACCGGCACCTTCCGGCAAATCGCAGGGTCTTAAAAAAGAATTCCAGAAAGTTTCTGTAGTACCGTAACCGTTAAAAATATTCGGAGTAAGGAGTTTTGAAAACCTTATACATTCAGTTTTTGAAAGAGGAGAGCCCATGGTAACAAGACCTTTCAGACCGGAAATATTTTTAAAAGACCTTTCCTGAGCCCAGGCAAGCATTTCAAGGTTTGCAGGAGAGCCCATCATAAAAGTAATTTTATATTTTTCAACCCATTCCAAAGAAACCTGCGGCTTAAACGCCCTCATAACAACAGCACAGGCCCCGCAATACAAAACAGGACAAAGCCCCCCGGAATGACAGCCGCCTCTGTGAAACCACGGAGTCATATTAAGAGTAACATCAGTTTTATCCATAGGATAATGCATAATAACATCATGGGCAGACAATACTTCGTTAATATCGTTTATAGGCACAGATTTTGGAAGGCTTGTAGTTCCGCTGGTACAAAGACGCAGAACTTCATCGTAAATATGATGACGGAAATTAATTTCAGGCTCTTCATCATCAAAATTTTCCACAAACTTTTCGTACGAAACATGATTTTTAGGAACAGCCACACCTTCAATATTATCTGCCATTACAAAAAGCTCCGGCTTCCAAAGGCATATTTTTTCGACTTCCGCTATAATGCCGGCAATACATGCAGAATAAACAACAACTTTCGGTTTGTTATGATTTATAAGAAGCGCCATTTCACCGCTGGCAAGATTATAGTTAGCCGCCAGAAAAATAGCCCCGATTTTTCTAGGACCAGTATAAAGAAAGGCAAATTCAGGAGAATTCCTTAAAGCCCCCATAACAACATCGTTTTTCTTTACGCCGATTTTTGAAAGAGCATTTGCAAGTTTATTTGCTTCCCTGTTTAAATCTCCGTAAGTCCAGAACCTGTCTGTTTCAGGATCAATAAGGGCTTTTTTAGAAGAAAACCTCCTGACATTCCTTAAAAAACCGTTCTGCCATGTATATTCATGCTCAAAAGTGTCGGCAAACATAGTGCTATCGTAAGTATCAGCCATTTCAATCATCCTTATCAGACAATTAGACACATTTTTCAGCATAAAGTTGCATTTTCAGCATATAATTATTTTTTTTTCGGGCGGCCCGGCATTAAAATGCCGTCAGGCTTTCCATGGCTACGGCAAAAGCCTCCGGTGGCAAAGCCACCCGCTACGCGGCCATTCCAATCCTTGCCGCGACAAAGGAGCGGCAAGGCGTGCGCACTTTGCCCTTTTACCGTTATTTGGCATTATTTTTATAGGCGTTCCATGTAGTTTCC
>CAMAFU010000079.1 GCA_945833725.1 uncultured Treponema sp. | reverse complement strand
TTTTTCGTATGAACCATATATTCTGCCGCTGCTCTCTGAAAATTACAAAGGCATTTGTGGTGCCGGAAATCATAAGACCTTGAGCCAGAGTTCTTGTTGTCTGAATTTTGTCGTTTTCGCCGTTTCCTGTTTTTACGGCATAAGGACAGGAGTTTTTAATCCATCCGGAAGCCCTTTCATATTTGTTGTTGTAAAAAACAAGGCTTCGTTCCGAACCGCAGCTGTTTGAGTAGGCAAAAACATTTTCGTTTACCTTTCCTTTGTCCCATACATCGTAGAAAAGGAAATTTTCAACACCGGCAAAAAGGTATCGTTTTTTAAGCAGTGGAAATATTTCCCGCTGATGCCGTTCAACAAGATTCATGTCTGGAGTTTCGTTTCTGTAGGCTTTTGTATATTCCATGCCGTATTTTTCTTCAAAACCTTCAATTTGCCCGTGTCCGAACATAGGAAGTCCAGGCATAGTTGCCATTAATGTACATACTCCGAAATATTTATCACCTTTGCCAAATTGAGCAACGGCAGTTTCTTCATCCGGGTTATTCATAAAATTTACATATCGTTTTAAAATCTGTGGGTCAAAACTTATTGTATTTTTTACAGTTTCACGATATTTATCGTTTTCTTCTTTTTTGAGCATATTCATAAAGGCACTGTTGTAAACACGGTGCATTCCCAAAGTCCGCGTAAAGTAACCTTCCATCATCCAGAATGCTTCTGCTAAAAGAAGTGTGTCTGGAACTTCTTTTGCCACCCTGTCTACTACTTCCCGCCAGAATTCGTTTGGAATGGCTTTTTCAAACTTGTCGGCTGTTAAGGCATATTCGCTTCTTGTTGCAATGTCGCCGCCTTTTCCAGGTTCAGGATACCACAGCCTTTTTATATGTTTTTTTGCAAGAACCATTGCTGCATCAAAACGAATTATAGGAAAATTTCTTGCTACAAGAAGAATTTTCTGCATAACTTCTTCTCGTGCTTCAGGATTTAAAAAGTCAATCTGCGCTGTATCGTTCCATGGAAGCCCTGTACCGTCGTTGCCGTGGTAAATGTACCGTGTATCGCCAGTAGCCGTATCAACCCGCTTAAAACAAACGGCACAGTCGTTTTTGGAGTAATAGTGGTCTTCCAGATAAATTGCAACACGGCTGTCGTGACTTAAATTTACACCGTTGTATGTATATTGAGGAAAAGGATTATCCCGCCGCTGAATAAAAAGATGAGGTTTTTCCACAACCCATTTTGCATCCATTCCCGTGTGGTTCGGTACCATATCGCTGGCAAGCCTTATTCCCCGTTTCCATAAGCGGGTACGAAGATTTTCAAGAGCAGGCCAGCCTCCAATATTGGAAGCAATTTCATAATCATCAAGGGAATAGGCAGAGGCCGCCGCTTCCGGGTTACCGCAAATCTGTTTAATGGTACGGCTGGCTTTTGAGCGTTCCCAAAGGCCAATAAGCCAAAGTGCCGTAAAGCCCCTGCTTTGAAGAAGATCCAGCTCTTCATCTGGAATTTTATCCAGAGTGTCAATTTTCCGGCTGTATTTTTTAGAAAGCTGATCCAGCCATACAAGAACAGTTTTTGCCATAAGAACAACTTTAGGCATCCATTCTCTGTCATCGCTGAACCGCTCGTACTCCTTCATAAGGTAGTCGTAGTTTGGAGGAGTCATATCAGGAGAGCCTCCGTTTCCAGGATTCCAGGCAGGTTTCCACTCTTCCCATAATAAATCGAAGCAGCTTAATATTCTTTTAAGCCAGTAATCTTCTCCATCGCCGTCGCCGGGAACAAGAAGGTATGCCCAGTGAGTTCTTACATAGTCCAGCTGTTCCTGAATGTTTTCCGGAGAATAATTTACAGGTTCCTGCAAAAATGTTACAAGGTCATGGCCAAAATCGCCCCAGTAAGGAAGTTTTTTAAAGTATGTTTTTATAAGAGCGGTAAATTTTTCGTAAAAAGGATTTTTTTTGAGTTTTGAATCATCAAAAAGAACTTTAAATTTTTTATAGGACGGATTTTCGTTTGCAAGATAAAGAAGAAGCATTTCTTCAAGAACTTGTTCTTTATTGCTTCGTATTCTGTTTGTTTTTCGCTCCGTAAGTTCTGTATCAAGAAATTCTTTAATGGAACATTCATTTTTATAAACTGCTGCAGGAGGAAATTCTTCACAAAATTCTGTAAGAAGGTTTGCCGTTTCTTTTTCGCCGAAGGAGACATTCATTTCTTGAAGAAGGTTTTTAAAACAGTCGGGAAATTTTTGCCGGCGGTAAGTGTAGCAGGCAATGTGGAAAATTTCATCTAAAAGCCCCAGAGCATTTAATTCACCTGCACCAACCTGGGTTTGACCGTGTTTTTTAAGATAACTGTTGAATTTATACTGAAAATTCCTTACAGCCGGAATATTTGCCAGAACAACATTGCCACTTGAGGCATACAGAAAATCGTCAAACTTACATTCCTGCCGGATTTTTTTTGAAATATGAAATTCGTTGTAAGAGTAGAGCACAGCATGCCTCCAGATATGAATGAAATGAAAAAAAATATTTTAACCGCAAAACATCGTTTAATTATACCATAAAATATTAAAAGAAAATCAAAAATTGCAATTTTTATCCGGGCATGTGCATTAGTTGTTATGAGAAAAATTGGGGTGCAAAGAAGTGTAAAATGTTTCTCATGGGAATATAATTGTTTCACAAAATACTATATTTTTTTTACCGAATTCCGATATATTTAGTGTATGGGAAAAATAATTGTTTTTGTAAATCAAAAAGGTGGAGTTGGAAAAACAACTTCTGCCATTAATATTGGTGCATATATTGCAAAGGCCGGAAAAAAGGTTCTTCTTGTAGATTTTGACTCTCAGGGAAATATGTCCAGCGGTGTTGGAGTTTCCAAGGATAAGCCTACAATTTATGAAGTTATTGCCGGACAGTGCAGAGTTCAGGATGCCATAAAACATTCACCTGTAAAAAATCTTGATGCAATAAGTGCTTCCATTGATCTTTCCGGTGCTGCCATTGAGCTTGTTGATCAGGAAAACCGTGAATATTTTTTAAAAAATGCCCTTTCACCTTTAAAAACTGAATACGATTATATTTTGATTGACTGTCCTCCTTCTCTTGGTATTCTTACACTGAACGGTCTTGCAGCTGCCGATTCTGTTCTTGTTCCAATGCAGTGTGAATATTTTGCTTTGGAAGGAATTACTCTCCTTTTACAGACTGTTAAAAAAGTTCAGAAATCTATAAATCCGGGTCTGGTAATCGGGGGAATTTTCTTTACAATGTACGACAGCAGAACTCGTCTTGCACAAGATGTTGTACGCCAGGTTCAAGCTTATTTTAAGGATTCTGTTTTCAATACAATCATTCCCCGTAATGTCCGTCTTTCGGAATGTCCTTCTCACGGAGAACCTATCTGTCTTTATGATCCTGATTGTGTAGGAGCCAGAAGTTATGAAAAATTAGCAGAAGAGGTGATTCGTCGTGGCTAAAAAACATGGTTTAGGTGCAGGATTAGACAGTCTTTTAGGGCAGGGAGCTTCCGCAGATATTCCTCTTACAGAAGAAAATGCGTCTTCAATTTTTGAAAAACCGGTGGCATCTGGTGCTAAACTTCCTGCAGGAATAGAACAGGATGAAAACGGTAGGCTTTGGGTAAGTCAGGCACTTTTAAAGCCGAATCCTCATCAGCCCCGGGTGGAATTTGACGAAGAAAAGCTTAAGGAACTTTCCGATTCAATAAAAGAAAACGGCATTATTCAGCCTGTTACCATTGAAGATTCCGGCGATGGAAATTTTTATATTATTGCCGGTGAACGGAGGGTTAGGGCCAGTCGTTTGGCAGGTCTTGAAAAAATTCCTGTTCAGCTTTCAACATACAGCGACGAAAAAAAACTTGAAGTTGCCCTTATAGAAAACATTCAGCGGGCAGATTTAAATCCGGTGGAAGAAGCAAAAGCCTATTACAAGTTGATGGAAATGGGCGGTCTTAAACAGGAAGAAGTTGCCCAAAAAGTCGGAAAAAATCGCTCTACCGTTGCAAATGCCATAAGGCTTTTAAAATTGCCGGAAGACATTCAGAATGCCCTTGTTCAGGGAAGCATAACTCCAGGTCATGCCAGGGCACTTTTAATGGTAAAAGAAAAAATGAACATGCAGATACTTTTTGCAGAAATAATCGGCAAGTCTTTGTCTGTTCACGATGCAGAAAGCAGGGCGCAGGAATTAAACAGTTCGGAGCAGTTTTCCAGTAAAAAGACAGGCAAAAAAAAGGTTGAACAGCGGGATCCTGATTTAATCGATGTAGAAACAAAAATTATAGAAAAACTTGGTACAAAAGTTCAGATAAAAGGAAATTACGAAAAAGGTGCCATAGAAATTTCTTACTACAGTAAAGATGATTTCGACAGAGTTTTTGACCTTATTGTAAAATCATAATTCTTTCAAAAACTTTTCCTAAACTTTCGTGAAAAACTAGAGTTGCTCTGGAATCGGCCGGAGTTTCTGTTTTGTTTATAAGAACAATATTGTCTCCCTGATAATATCGTATAAGGGAAGCTGCCGGGTAAACAACAAGAGATGTTCCGCCAATAATAAGAAGATCTGAGTTTTTTATTGCGTCAATGCTGCCTTGAACGGTTCTGTCATCGAGCCCCTCTTCGTACAGGACTACATCAGGTTTTACAAGTCCTCCACATTCGCTGCAGTGGGGAAGGGTGTCGGCGGAAGATGCGCTTTCGAGAATAAAATTTTCATCAAAAAAGTGTCCGCAGGACATGCAGAAATTTCTTAGGGTGCTGCCGTGAAGTTCAAATACATTTTTGCTGCCGGCTTTTTGATGAAGACCATCTATGTTTTGTGTTACAACAGCAGAAAGAATGCCGGCTGCTTCCAGTTGAGCAAGTTTTATGTGTGTAATGTTTGGAACGGCGTTTTTTATAATAAGTTTTTCACGGTAAAATCTGTAAAATTCCTTTGTGTTGGAATCAAAAAATGAGCGGCTTATTATTGTTTCTGGAGGATATTTCCATTTTTGCCGGTAAAGACCGTCCTGACTCCTAAAGTCTGGAATTCCGCTTTCGGTGCTGACTCCAGCTCCTCCAAAAAAAACAGCCCTTCTGGCAGATTCAAGAAGTGTTTGAAATTTTTTGATTTTTTCTTCCATAAATAGACTCTAAATTAACGGTTTTCTCTGGCAAGTTTGTTAATTTCCTGAGCCATGTTTTCAAGGCTTACCTGCTTTTGAACGGCCCCTAATTCCATGGCAACACGAGGCATTCCGTATACAATGGCAGACTTTTCATCTTGCCCTAAAGTCCATGCTCCCTGTTTACGCATTTCTGCAAGTTCAACAGCACCATCTTTGCCCATACCTGTCATAATTACACCAAGGGCTTTGTTGCCGAAGTTTTTGCTTATTGATTCGAAAAGCTGATCTACAGAAGGACGGTGACCATTTCGCAAAGGTTTTTGGTTTGTACGGATAATGTATTTTCCTAAAGAAGATTGTTCGACTTCAATATGATAATCGCCTGGGGCAATGTAAATATGACCGGACTCTATAACATCACCATCGGCTGCTTCTGTAACTGTTAAAGGACATATTCTGTCCAAACTTGCGGCAAATTCTTTTGTAAAACCGGCTGGCATGTGCTGCACAACAAGAATAGGCTGTTTTAAATCTGGAGCAATGTCTTTAAAAACTTCTCGCAAGGCATTAGGTCCGCCGGTAGATATGCCTATGGCAATTATAGAGATTTTTCCAGGTTCCCTAAGACTTTGAATTACTGCAGAAGGCTTTGGAGAATAAGGACGCAGTTCAAAATCTTTTGGCATTAATTTTGGTTTTGAATATGTTTCTGAAGGTTTTTGACCTAAAGTTTCCTGAAGCTTTCGTTCAATGGCCTTGTCGGCGGCAAGTTTTGCATAATATTCGCTGGAGCAGACAAATTTTCCTTTTTTTCTGGCAAAAGAACCGCCGTAGGAAGCAATCATTTCGATAAGTTTGTCGGCAACGGCATTTATGTCCATTGAAACAGAGCCGTTGGGCTTTGTAATAAAATCACTTGCACCAAGTTCAAGGGCTTCCATTGTTACGGCTGCACCTTTTTCGGCAATGGAAGACAGAATTATAACTGGAATATTACTGCCCTGACTTTTTCTGAATCGAAGGTATTCAATGCCGGTCATAACAGGCATTTCAATATCAAGAACAATTACATCTGGTTTTGATGTTTTAAGCTTTTCGATTAAGTCCTGCCCGTTAAAGGCTTTTTCTATTACTTTCATGCCAGGGGTACTGTCAATTACTCTGGAAATAACATTTCGCATTAAGGCAGAATCATCGCAAACCAATACAGAAATTTCGTCCATTTTTATTTATGCCTCCTGACTGTCATTAAATGTTTTTTTGATAAAGACAGGCCCAGTCGGTTTTTAAAAATTCAAATTGAGTGTCCATACCAAAAAGAGATTCGGAATGACCTATGAAAAGATAGGATTTATTTGCCATTGCATCCCAAAAACGGTCGATACAGTTTTTTTGAGCAGCTTCGTCAAAATAGATAAGGACATTTCGGCAGAAAACTATATCAAGATTTCTCATGCCGGAATCGTTTCTAAGGTTGTGGTAGTCGAATTTTATTGTTGACATGAGTTCAGAGGAAATCTGGTAGCCCTTTTCGTTTTTTGTAAAATATTTTGCCAGAAAGTTTGGCGGAACACCTTGAATTCTTGACTCTGGATAAAACCCCTGCTGACCGACCATTAAAGATTTAAGGGAAATGTCTGATGCAGTAATTTGGAAAGTATATCCGGGAGGAAGAATCTCTTTGAGAATCATGGCAATGGTGTATGGTTCTTCTCCGGTGGAACAGCCTGCACTCCATATACGAAGTTTTCTGTCGCCGGTCTGTTTTTTTAACTCCAATACATGGGGCACTACATAATGAATGAGTGCATCAAAATGAGGCTGGTTACGGAAAAATCTTGTAAGATTAGTCGTAACGGAGTCCAGCATAATGTTCATTTCTTCCTGATTGGACATAATAAGGTCATAGTATTCTTTTACTGTGGCCAAATTTTTTTCCCTGAGTTTTTCTTTAAGGCGGGAATCGAGGATGGAACGGTTTGTATTTGAAAAGGTTATTCCGCTTTTGTCGTAAATCAACTTGCGGAACAGTTCAAATTCTGAATCAGTCAATAAATCCAACATAATGTTAATTATATAACCTCAATGTGGAATTGTAAATTAAATTGAAATAACTTTATGAAAGTAAGTGAAGTTGTGGCTTTAGGAATTGAATATTCGCCGCTGTCAGCTTTTGCCTTGCAGGAAGGTTTACAGAACTTTTGGAGTTATTGATAAAAAAATTGCAAACTGTTACTATTTCGCAGTTATGCACGATTAACTCAGGGGTAGAGTGTCACCTTGACATGGTGGAAGTCATTGGTTCAAATCCAATATCGTGTAAAAAGGCTGCCGGTTCTCGTTTTCTGGCAGCCTTTTTTTATAGAAAAGTTTTGTATGATGATGGGAAGGGCGATTAATTTCCTTTTCCGACTAAACACATCCATTCGGCCTGAGCACAGAGTGTTTCGCCTACATAGGCTTTGCCTTCCTGAACTACCATGTTTTTGGTACATCGTTTGTTTGTTACTTCCATTCTTACAGTGTCGCCTGGGCGTACTTGATGTTTGAATTTTACATTATTTACTGTGGCAAGGAAAAAGAGGCTTCCTTCGTCGAATTTTTTCTGGAGGGAAAGGGCTGCTCCTCCTCCCTGTG
>CAMAFU010000078.1 GCA_945833725.1 uncultured Treponema sp. | reverse complement strand
GGTGTTTTTATAGGAGGAAAAATGAAATTTTCATCAACAAAAAAATCAGTGTTTTCTGCTGTTCTTCTTTCCGTAATTGCAATTTTTTCGGGCTGCTCAAAAAAAGAGAGCGAACTGAATGTCTATTCAATTATCCATGATGAAGAAACTGCTGCCTTGTGTCAGTTATTTACAGAAAAAACAGGAATAAAAGTAAACTATCTTAGAGCTACAACAGGCGAACTGGTAAACCGTGTTATTGCAGAAAAAGACGAACCAAAAGCCGATATACTTTTAGGCGGTGCTTCCAGCTATCATATTCAGGCTGCATCAGAAGGTGCTCTGGAAGTTTTTAAGCCGGAAATTTTTGACAGTCTTCCAAACTTTGCAAAATCCTCCGACAACACATGGACAGGGTTCTGCGTTCTTTCTCTGGGAATTGGTGTAAATAAAACACGGTTCGAAGAAAAATTTCCTGGCGTAAAAATGCCATCTTCATGGGATGAACTTTTAAATCCTGCATTTAAAGGCGAAATCGTTATGACAAATCCGGCCAGTTCTTCAACAGCATATCTTTTTGTACAAAATCAGCTTCAAAGATTAGGCTGGGATGAAGGCTGGATTTACCTTAAAAAATTAAGCCAGCTTGTAGGCCAGTTTCCCGATTCAGGAAGTGCACCTCCTAAACTTGTAGGAACAGGAGAATATGCCGTTGGTGTTGCATATATTCATGCCCTTACAAAGTACAAAAGTCAGGGCTTCGACATCGTTACATTTTCCCCGTCTCAAACTGCAGGTGATGTAGATTGTATTTCGATTATGAAAAATACAAAAAATCTCGAAGAGGCAAAAAAATTCGTAAACTTCATTTTAGGTAAAGATGCACAGGAACTTATGACTTCCATAACCTTTACTGTTCCAGTTAATTCCGAAGCAAAAGTTCTTGAAGGCTGCACCAGAATCGAAGATGTAGATTTAATAAAATATGATGCAAAAAAAGCTGCCGAACAGAAAAATCAGGTTCTTTCGCTTTGGGCAAAAACTACTTCCGGGAGTTTTTAAATTTTGAATTTGCAGCAAAAAAAACTAAAAAAGCCATTCGATACAGTTTCCAACATTACATGTGTTTTTTTATGGCTTTTTTTTCTGATGTGGGTAGTTATTCCGCTGCTTATGGTTCTTTCTACAGCAACAAAGGCCGACTTTAAAGAGTTTTTCTCTTCCGTCCGGTTTCTTTCTGCATTAAAGAACACTTTTATTGAGTGCATTTGTTCTACAGCAGTTTCTGTTTTTGTAGGATTTGTATATGCCTACGCCATAGTAAACGGAAACATTCCATTTAAAAAATTTTTTGCTGCAATTCCTGTCGTTCACATGGTAACACCTCCTTTTGTCGGGGGGCTTTCTTTTATCCTTCTTTTCGGAAGACAGGGCTTTATTACAAAAACAGTTTTAGGTCTGGACATAAGTCTTTACGGCTTTCCAGGTCTTCTTTTAAGTCAAATCCTTTGCTTTTTTCCCATTGCATATTTAATATGTTCCCAAACCCTACAGGGAATTAATTCATCCATGGAGCAGGCAGCAAAAAGTCTTGGAGCTTCCCGGTGGAAAATTTTTAAAAGCATAACACTGCCTTTAAGTCTTTCCGGTATAACTTCTTCAGCACTTTTTATTGCAGCCAGCGTTTTAAGCGATTTTGGGAATCCTCTTATTGTAGGAGGACGATTTAAGGTTTTAGCTGTCGAAATTTATACCCAGCTTACAGGATGGCTCAACTCAGGCATAAGTTCCCTGCTGGGGCTTATTCTTCTTATTCCATCCGTAATTCTTTTTATTCTGCAAAATAAACTGATGAAAAAAAACTCCCATCAATTCGCCACAATAGGCGGAAAAACAAATTCTTTCTCTGCCAGTAAAAATTCCGTTTCAAAACCGGTAAAAATTTTACTTACAATATTTTGCAGTTTTTTTTCCATTCTTATTCTTGCCCAGCTTTTTTCAATTATTGCAGGAACTTTTCAAAAACTGTGGGGCGTAGACAGTTCTTTTACCCTGAACCACATAAAATCAATCTGGCGTTACAGTCCGCTTCTGTTTAACTCAATAATATTTGCGTTTATTTCTGCCATCGTGGCAACTTTTATTGCATGCCTCATTGCCTATTTTTCAGAAAGAACAAAAATTCCTGCAGCAAAACAGCTTAATGTTGTATGCCAGCTTCCATCGGCAATTCCAGGAACACTAATGGGGCTTGCCCTCTCCTATTTTTCAAATTACTTTAGAATTCACTCAAGTCCGCTTCTTATAATTATCGCAATGATTATAAGTTATCTGCCTTTCAGTTACAGAATATGTTCATCAACATTCGCCAAAATAAAAATCAATCTGGACGATGCCTCCTGTTCTCTTGGAAGCGGAAAAATCACTACTTTAAAAAACATAATTGCCCCTTTAAGTGCAGGCGGTCTTTTCAGTTCGTTTATGTATAACTTTGTCAGGGGAGTTGGAACTTTAAGTTCTGTTATATTTCTTGTTTCGTTCAATACAAGCCTTGCTTCTGTAAAAATTTTGAATCTTGCAGAACAGGGCGATTGGGGAAAGTCGGCAGCCCTTGCACTTGTATTAACTTTAATTACATTTATAATACTAGCAATCGGAAAATACTTTAGCGGCAGGTTGGAATCATCAAAATGGAAAAATCAGCAAGTTTAACCTTCGATAATGTTTCTTACAGTTTCGGAAAAACAGCCGCAGTTTCCAATTTTTCCCTAAACATCGAAAAAGGTTCCTTTACAACATTTTTAGGTCCCTCAGGATGCGGCAAAACAACACTGCTCCGTCTTATTTCTGGGTTTTTACAGCCCGACTCCGGTTCAATTTTTATAGACGGCGAAAATCAAGCTTCAATTCCAACAGAAAAAAGGCAGGTTGGCATAGTATTTCAGGACTACGCACTTTTTCCTCACATAACTGTCGAAAAAAATCTTCTTTACGGTCTTGAAATAAAAAAGAACCGCCATAACTCAGTACTTTATAAAAACAAAGCTGACATAAAAAACGAAAATATTGCAAAAATACACAAAACAGCCCGGATTTTAGGTATTGCCGATTTACTGGATCGCTACCCCCACGAATTAAGCGGTGGTCAGCAGCAGCGTGTTGCATTGGGAAGGGCACTTGTACTTGAACCAAAACTTCTGTTAATGGACGAGCCTCTTTCTTCTTTGGATGCAAAACTGCGCGTTCAGGTGCGGGAAGAACTTAAAGAAATTCAATCAGAACTTGGCATAACAACCATTTATGTTACCCACGATCAGGAAGAAGCCCTTTCAATGTCAGATAAAATTGCCGTATTAAAAAACGGACATCTTTTGCAGGAAGGAACTCCCAGAGAAATTTACCTTCACCCGGCAGAAGAATTTGTTGCTGATTTTGTAGGAAGGGCAAATTTCTTTACATTTAACGGAAAAAGAATTGGTGTGCGGCCGGAGTGGATTTTGCCGGCAGATAACGACAATTACGATCTTACAGGAAAAATCATTTCGTCATCATTTTTAGGACAGGTAACACGATATAAAATACGGCTGCAAAACAGCAGTGTTATAACGGTAGATTTACCTACAGACCAGCAGGAACTAAAAAATACCTCAACAGTATACCTTAAAATAATCAGGCATCTGGAATTTTAAAAGGCAGAATACATTCCTCAAAATTTTCACTTAAACATAAAAAAGCCTTCCCGAAAAGTGAAACACATTTTAGGAAGGCTTTTAATATTTTGAAAATTGTAAAATTAACTGAACATTAACAATGCAATTTTCTGAAAACTGCCTGAACTATTTGCTCAAGCGAGCTTCCAAGTCATCCAAACATTCAGCAAGTTCTTTTGGAAGATGAGCACCGAATTTTGGATAGTGGTTTTCGCGAATATCTTTACATTCCTTCAACCAGCCTTCTTTATCAACAGAAGTGATTGCAGGAAGAGTCTTTTTGTAGTATTCAGGAAGACCTTCTGTATTGATAGCACCTTCTTTAGGCATGTAACCGATTGGAGTTTCAACAAAGTTGTCTTTTCCATCGCAGCGGTCGAAAATCCATGCAAGAACACGGCTGTTGTCGCCGTAACCAGGCCACATAAATCCGCCAGGAAGTTCTGCATTGTTGTCGTCTTTGCGGAACCAGTTTACATAGAAGATTTTAGGAAGTTTATCCTGATCTTTTGCAGCTTTACCTACATTGATCCAGTGCTGGAAATAATCGCCCATGTTGTATCCACAGAATGGAAGGATTGCGAATGGGTCGCGGCGGATTTTACCAACCATAGAAGTATCGATTGTAGAAGCAGCAGTAATTTCTGAACCAACGATAGAACCAAGGAATACACCGTGATTCCAGTTGCGGCTCTGATGAACAAGAGGAATTGTTGAAGGGCGGCGTCCACCAAAGAGAATTGCACTGATAGGTACACCTTTTGGATCTTCCCATTCAGGAGCAATACAAGGACACTGATTAGCAGGAGCTGTAAAGCGAGCATTTGGATGAGCCATTTCTTCGCCTTTAGGAGCCTTATCTTTAGGGAATGCAGGACGAGTGTTTCCTTTCCAGTCAACAAGGTTGCCTGTTGCAGGATAGCCAATTCCTTCCCACCAAACATCACCGTCTTCAGTAAGGGCACAGTTAGTGAAAATTGTATTTTTAGAAGCAGAAACAAGAGCATTTTTATTGCTTTCTGCAGAAGTTCCAGGAGCAACACCGAAGAAACCAGCTTCAGGGTTAATGGCATAAAGACGACCATCTTCACCATATTTCATCCATGCAATATCGTCGCCGATAGTTTCAACTTTCCAGCCAGGAATAGTTGGAATAAGCATAGCAAGATTTGTTTTACCACAGGCAGAAGGGAATGCACCTGTAACATACTTAACTTTTCCTTCTGGATTAGTAAGTTTGAGAATGAGCATGTGTTCAGCAAGCCAGCCTTCTTCGTGAGCAATTACAGAAGCAATGCGGAGAGCAAAACATTTTTTACCGAGAAGGGCATTTCCGCCGTAACCAGAACCGTAAGACCAAACAAGGTGTTCTTCCGGGAACTGAGAAATGTATTTCTGATCAACAGGAGCACAAGCCCAAATACCGTTGTCGGATTCACCCTTGTTAAGAGGTTTACCTACAGAATGAAGACATGGAACAAAGTCGTCACCAAGATACTGCCAAACTTTTTCGCCGGCACGAGTCATAATGTCCATGTTCAAAACAACATACTCAGAGTCGGTAAGTTCAACACCGCATTTAGCAATAGGAGAACCAAGAGGACCCATACAGAAAGGAATTACATACATTGTGCGACCATGCATACAACCTTTGTAAAGACCTTTCATTGTAGCTTTAAGTTCTTCAGGGTCGATCCAGTTATTTGTAGGACCGGCAGCTTCCTTAGTTTTTGAAGCAATAAAAGTTCTGTTTTCTACACGAGCAACATCAGAAGGATCAGAGCGGAAAAGGAAACTATTTGGTTTTTTTGCCAAAGGAGTAGCAAGACCAGAATCTACACATTTTTTAACCAAACGATCATACTCAGCAGTTGAACCGTCGCAAACATAAACATCGTCAGGTTCACACATTTTAACACATTCTTCAATCCAAGCTTTTATTTTTGGATTTTTAATTTCATCAAGTGTCATTGTCAAAATCTCCTTACATAAGAAATTAAGCACATTATAATATTTTTGAAGTTTGTATTCAATTATTTATAAAGATTTTAAGCCATCAAAAAACAGCAGGAACATCTTAAAAACATTATTTTACGGGCGTGCCGGCTAAAGCCGTCAGACTTTTCGCACTTCCGCGACTAACGCGCTCCATTCAAAAAAAGGGACTGCCAAAAGATTTTGCCAGCCCCTTTTTTTGAACGCCTGCGGCGGTGCTCCAATTCTTCACGCATAATGCAGCACGACAGCATTATAAGTAAATCACATCATCAAACCTTATTCCGTTAGCAACATGGAGGGCTGCCGTAGGCAGGTGCAAAGCACCGAGGGTACCGAGCCCGCAATACTGCGACCCCAAGACACAGTTTACTGGGGCTTGGGGGAACGGCCTTGAAGTAATTATCGTAAAATTTATATACTCTTTGACAATTTAATTACAGCTTTGAGTTCAGTTTTGTCTTGAGATTTGATTGTAACGCAATAGCCATCAGGGGTTGCTGCAAAACCGCAGTTTACGGTTTCGTCATATTTAATTGCCGATTTGTACATAATGATAAATTCATTTGCATCGCCTTTTTGATAAACATCTTCTGGCAAAATGTTAGTTACAAGGTCCAGGTAATAGACATTGTTCATGTGATTATTGGCATCGATAAAATTTCGTTCTATGTGAAATTCTTTTTCAAAATCATAGGATTCGCTTTCTTTTAATTTTTCGATCCAGGAATAATTGAAATTTGTACGCTCCGGTTCACTTCCGTAAGCCTGATATAATTCAGACGAAATGCGTTCAAGTCGTTGAGTTGCTGCATTAATTCTAATCCAGTTTGAAATTCCGATTAAACAAAGTTCTCCCTTTTCATTATAAATTTCAAATTCGCGGCTTGCCTGAACGCCTTTCATATCCCGGCTCCAGGTGTTGATTGTAACAGTTTCACCATAAACAGGTCGCTTTGAAATTTTTACATGATAACCAGTCAAAAACCAGCGGCCATCGCTTTCGTTAATGTCATCTTTTGCCACACGACTGTGCATTGATGCAACATTTTCGAATAGTTTAAGAATTGCAGTATTGGAAATTGAAAAATCCTTTGTAATGTCGCTATAGCCAATATAAAATTTTGATGAAAATACCATAATGTCCTCTTATAAAACAGCGTGTTAGCGGCGACGCACGGAGGTGTGAATCAAATTTTATGAAGTGCAGGCATGAAGCCGCCTACATTCATTATATCATAAGACTAATCTACAACAGTAGAAATTTTGTATTGGTTTGACGCTTACATCAACTCCCGGCTCCATTTTGGGATAACATATTGCCGTGGGGTTTTAGGGGCGTAAGCCCCTAGGAGAATGGGGTGTGGTGAAGACGCAACAAAGCGGAGCAAGTGGCAAAGTTTACTTTGGCACTTGTGGAGCGACTTGCGGCTGAACCCAGGGGAAAGGCTTTTCCCCTTACCTTTTATGAAAGCCACCAGTCGTAAAAAGTTGTGTCTTCGGCTAGTTCCGGGTGAAAACCTACTGCGGTCTGGTTTTTGTATCGGGCGGCTACTGTTTTTCCCTGAAATTCGGCCAGCACTTCTACTTCTTTTGAAACTCTTTCTATGCAAGGGACACGAATAAATGTCATTGGAATTTTCCCTGTAATGTACTTTCGCCTTTTTCGTGTTCAATAAAAGCTCCCTTCAGAGCTAGAACGGCAACTTTCACTTTATTTGCCTGTCTTGATGGTCTTAAAAAGATAGAACATTTCTTCCGTTTTACACTTTTTATAGAAAATTCTCCCCCCAAAAATGCTAAACTAAAACACAGGTAAACCACCAGACGGAGAACCAAAATGTTTCAAAAATCAATAATCGAAAAATATCTTGCAAAACTTGACGCAAACCTTTTACGCGAAAAATATGAACTCTTCTGCACAAACTACAAAAACGAAACAAAAATCGAAAATATCCGTGCGCTAAAAGAGGAACAGTACCAGGAAGGCTTTATCCGCGACGTGTTCTGCTCTGTTTTGAACTACACGATTAAGCCGGAGCCGAATTACAACATCCTGACCGAACTTAAAAACGACATTCCCTTAAAGCTCAAGCACGAAACTTTGAGCGAAGAAAAGCAGATTACCGACAATTTTTACGCTGACTATTCAACATTCAAACGCTGCCTTTTTGAAGACATGATAGAAAACAATCCCGCAACGGACAAACTTGTGCTTTTCAAAAAAACGCAGAAACTTC
>CAMAFU010000077.1 GCA_945833725.1 uncultured Treponema sp. | reverse complement strand
CCTCTTAAAAGAATAAACGCTCCGACACCAAGTAAAAAACGCAGGGAAAGTAATAATAAAAACCTTTCCCTGCCCTACAAGTCTTTATAAGCAGAATTTTTTTTCCACTGGTCTATAAACTCAATCATAAACTGCTGAACATCGCCGAACCATTTTCGCTGAAAAAGGGCAGCCTGTTTTCCCACATAACGGAAATGCCAGCTTTCCCATCTATATCCTGTTTCAGCTTCGTAATTTTTTGGAAAACTTAAACTCCAGCCGTATTTCCATGCATTTTCGTAAACCCATTTTCCACCTTCTGTTAAGGCAAAATCGTCGTCTACAGGAGCAAAATCTAAAGCAAGTCCAAGTTGATGCTGACTTGTTCCAGGTCTGGCACTTTCCCGCTCTGCTTCTTCAAGGCCATCTACTTTTACCCAATAATTGAATAAATTTTCCTGATAGCTGTAGGAACGGTATGTGGAACTTACAGTAAGAAAAACGCCCTGCTTCTTTGCTTCTTCTGCCATTTCAAAAAGGGCATTGTATGCTTCTGGCCTTAAACTTAAATTATTTTTGTTTATGCCGAAGGTTGAATTTTCTTTCAGGGGAACAAGATTTTTCGGAATGTATGAAGAAGAAACTGAATGTTTTTTGTCGATAAGAAAAAAAGGACTTAAGTCTTCTGAAGAAAACTCTTTTTCTGAATCAAGAACTTTTTGCAAGTCGGAAAGAAATTCTTTTGGATCTCCGTTTGGTATTGCTTCCACACATTTTTCGGACATTGAAGCAAAAGTTTTTTTCAAAAGTAAAATTTCTTTGTTATCGTTATTTTCCTGTTTTTTTTCGCAGGATAATAATACGGATGAAAGCAAAATCACTAATATTGCCGTTAAAAGTTTATTTTTTCTGTTCATAAATAGAACCTTTTTTTATGGGATAAAATTTTTCTGTGAGCGCTGGGAAGGGCGCCTGAGGCGTTGGGGCTTTGCCCCAATGAAGTGATAACGGAACCCTGGACATAGCGACCCCGCACCGCGGGGACACAGCCTAAAAAAACTATACTACTTCAGTTACCGAGCGGATAAAATAAAATGTATCTGAAAAACCTGTGTCTTCTACGGCCTGTTTTACCGGTATTGAAGGATTCATCATGTAAAGTTTAAGGCCACTGTCTTCTGCATCATTAAAGGCTGCCATTATTATTCCAATTCCAGATGAATCTATTGCTTCAACTTTTGACAGATCAAGGACAACATTGGTATCAAGCACAAGACTTAAAACTTTCTGCTTTAATTCGCCGCATGTATATGAATTTATTACGCCGGTAAGTTCTATAAGGGCATAGTTTGAACCGAATTTTTCTACTATTTTAAGTTTATCCATTTTTTCCTCCGGGCTTTTGTTTAACTATTTTGCAAGACGCTTAATTACAAGTATGGAAACATCATCATCAAATTCTTTTGACAGGAATGTTTCTGCTGTCTGGTAAACTGTTCGTGCCACAGAATTTGCAGGATATGTTATGCTGTCTGTAATTGATTTCTGGATGCGCTCCTTGCCGTAAACCTCTCCACGCAGGGATTTTGAATCAATAAGTCCGTCTGTACATGTAACAATAACATCTCCCGGATTCAAGCGGATTTTCTTTACTTTAAGGTATTTGCCGATGTCGCGGGCAAACCCCAGTACACGGCCTTCTCCCTGAATTTCGATAACATTGTTGTAGGAGCGGGTGTACAGGAATAAAGAAGGAACTCCGCAGTTTATGTAGTAAAGAGTGTCGTCGTTAAAGTCCAGAAGGCAGAAAACTCCTTCAAAAAAAGTTCCTTTCGGCAGGTTAAAGCGGATAAAGCCGTTTATTTTTTCTACAAGAAGTTTAAAATCTTTTGTTTCCTGAAGGAATGTCCTGATAATTGACTTTATAATAACCATGCCCATGGAAGCTGCAATTCCCTTTCCGCTTAAATCGCCCATAACAAAAATGTGTTTTGTATCTGAAAGACGGATAAGGTCTATAAACTCGCCGCCGATTGTGTGGGCGTGTTCCATAAGTGTTCCTATGTCGTATTTCGGTTTTTTTACATAGTCCATATTTTCCTGAATTGAGGCAATAATCTGGCTGGACATTTTAATTTCCCGGTTGATTGTACCTACAATGCTTTTGTTGGCAATGTTTTTCATGTAATAACCGAAAACGAAAAAGTAGGAATACAGTTTTGTAAATGTGTTGAAGTCGTAGTCGTTGTAGATGTTTCCACCGGCTTTTCCGCCTAAAAGAAGGGCACCTGTAAGACGGCGGCCTTCCGCAAGCAAAATTACAGCCTCGCTTTCCGTTTCTTTAAAAAACTTTAACAGTTCTTTTTTGTCGCTTTCGAAGGTATGACTGTTTTCTACGGCACTTTTAAAAATTATGGTGCGGTTCTGGTTCATAAGGGAATCGAAAAATGTTACAGGAACTTCCAGTTTTTTCTGTATGGAATTTTCATCCTGTTTTTCAAAAATAGGTTCCAGATTGCCTTCGTTTTCTACAAGAATATGAAACTCGGAAAGTCCCAGATTGTGAACGAAAATATTCCTCATTGTTTGAACTGTTTCTTCTGGTTCTCCGGAATAGTCGATAACAGAAAGTTGCTGCTCGAAAATATCTGCATACTGGAATGACCGGAAATACTGCTTTTTTGAAAGGAATTTTGAAATCTGGTACGAAACGGTAATACAGGCAAAAATTATAAGGAGCATTATGAAAATGAATTTTACAGGATTTACGGCAAACATCGGCCATAAAAATGGGAAGGCAAATGCAACCATAAAGGCAGGAACTGCATAACAGACGATGAATGTTATGAATACCCCAAGAACATATTTAAAGTCGTAAAGAAAGTTCTGGCCGCTGTTGTATACAAGAACAACCATTCCTACACAAAGGGCAAAAACAGAAAGGGTCGAAAACATTTTTACGCGGCTGTAGGCCAGAGAAATGGCAAAAATTGCAAGCCATGTGCACACAAGGGCAAGTGCATTTACAAAAGATTTCTGCAGGTTAAGCCTGTCGTTTTTATTTTCTGCCCGTAAAATCATTATAAGAACGGAAAGAGCCGGGAAAAATACAGTCATTAAAAATTTATGAAGATCGTACCAGCTTACAGGGAAATAATTTGAAAAAACACCTGTAAAAAGCGGATGGGAATCAATTTTTAACCCAAGAAAGTCTGTAATTGTAACATCGGTGATTTTTGAAAAACAAAGCCATATACAGAAAAGAAGGAGTATGTATTTTGCCGCCTGAAAAAATTTAGGTCTTTTGTAAGACGGAAAAAGAATGCAGTAAAGACAGAAATCTATTGAATAAGCACTCATAAAAATTAAGGAAAGCCTTAAAGAAAGAAGAGGAAGTCTTTCCATGTAGTTAAGGTTCGCCCACAGAGCTGCGGCCATAAAAAGATTTGCCAGCGAAAGGTATACAGACATGGGAACAAGGGGATTATTGGCAACATCCTTTCCCTGCCTGTCAATATAAAAAGAAAGACCGATAAAAAAAACAGCCATTACAAGATTCAAAACAACATAAATCATTTTATCCTTCCATAAAAACTAAGATACAGGGAAAAATCCCAAACAAAACGAAGGTGAATTTTTACCCCTGAACTTTTGCTACAAGCATTGTCAGGTCGTCGTGAAGTTTTGTATCAGCATTATAGCTCATAACAAGGTTCACAATATCACCGATAAATTCATCCGGCTGTTTTGCGGCACTTTTTTTAATTGTGTCGGTAAAAAGCTCTGTATTGCCTAATTCAACTTTATCTTCGTTCATAACTTCAGAAACACCGTCGGAAGCCATCATAATAAGGTCGCCGGAAAAAAGCCTCTGCTCGCTGACTTCAACTTCATCAATAGGAATAATTCCGACAATGGAACAGTTTGAAGCCAAAGATTTTATTCTGTAACCTTCCGGGGAACGGGTTACGATTATTGGATCGGACATTGAAGCATTTACATAGCGGATTGTCATTTTCTGAGTATCAATAATTCCGATAAAAAGAACAGTATATTTATCCTGAAGCTGCATGCCTTTAATTGCCTTATCTATAGCCTGAATCATTCCCGGTAAATCTTCTTTGTTTTCCTTGATTTTTACAGTATTCATTACAAGACCCATAACAAGGGCAGCGGCAAGACCTTTACCGGAAACATCACCCAACATCAGAAGGGTTTTATGTTCATCAATTGGAAGAACTGTGTAATAGTCGCCCGAAACATTTATTAACGGACGGAAATATGCCGCAATTTTAAGTTTTGCCGGCTGAGGAAGGTTTTGCGGAAGGAAGGAACGCTGGGCTTCTGCAAGCTGTTCCCATTCCTTTGAAAGTTCAGAAATTTCTGAAAGACCGGAAATTGTTTCTGACCGAAGCTGAAACCTTTTAAATTCTTCAAAAAGTCTGGAATAAATTTCCATATCGAAACGCCTTGTATACCGACACAAAACAAAAAGCTGCCGTTTTCCACAGGAAATAAAAAAGCCCCTGGAAAAGCGCGGTTTTGAAACGATTCCAAAATTTTCCCCTAGAAAGAAGATTCCCTCTTCCCAGTCCATTGGAAAGTTAAAGGCCAGTTTTTCGACAAAATCCTTGCGGCTTGTAATTCTGTTGGGGCTGTTATACAAAACATAGTTATTTTTTTTATCAATGTAGAGAACAGAACAGTCTGCCTTTTCTTCCAGTACCTCTGCCAGAAGATTGTAAAATTCTTCCATAGAGTAACAGAACCGGAGTTTTTCGATAAATTCCGTAAGAAAGGCTGTAGCCCCGCTTTTCATTATTTTATGTTCAAGATGCTGCCGAATCATTCCGTACACCGAACTGGAAACAAGAAGCAGAAGACAGAACAAAACTGCTGTAACTGTAACAGGAAACGCCATTGAATAATCAACAAAGTCGTTGATTTTGGTCTGAGGCACAAGAAAAATTGCCAGCAGCAAAAAAAGCAGCGTAACAGAAACATACATTATGGTCAGAAAAACCCTTCGCCTTGCCTTAAACATAAAAAACCTCTTCCAAACAGAACTATAGTTGATTATCGGTAATAACTGCTTAAAAATTAACAGTCCCTGCATTAAGCGTTAAATTGCTGTTCAACGCTTAAAATAAGGGAAAAATATCCGTTTCTACACAAGAAGGGATTTATTTATTTTATAAACAGATGCACAGTTGTGGCATACTATTTCTATCGGATCCGGGTCGTGTTTTATTATGTCGTTCAATTCCTGTTTCGGCAGGTGTTTTATGTGGCCTGCGTAATATTCACAACTGCATGGACAGTCA
This sequence comes from uncultured Treponema sp., assembly GCA_945833725.1. Lineage (GTDB taxonomy): Bacteria > Spirochaetota > Spirochaetia > Treponematales > Treponemataceae > Treponema_D. Next base: position 2,652 of record CAMAFU010000077.1, on the reverse strand, counting down.
AAAACAATGTTTCTGTTAAAAACCACGGAAGGATTAAATTCCCTGAAAAGTCCGTAAATTACATCTTCTGTATTGCCGCCTTCGCTGAACCATTTTCCAATGGAAGGCATGGCCTTAAATGCGTTTTCAACCTGCAAGAGAAGTTTTTCTTCCTCTTTTTTCCTGTCTTCCTGACTGTTTTCTACTTGTTCTGTAGTTTTACCGGTTTTTCCGCCGGCTTCTGGCATAACCTGAAGGAACATTCCTCCAGCCCCAATAACACGGCCTTTTTCGTCAAATTGAATTCCTGTATTAAAGGCTGTCTGCGTCTGTTCACTCTGCTCAAAATACAATGCCAGATCTTTTGAAATATTTTTGTAAACTAAAGGAGTTACACCTGTTTGAGGAGCCTTCATTCCCTCGCCCATTCTGGAAATTGTAAGCGTTCCTTCTCCAAAAAAAGGAGACAGATCCCAGCTTTCCAGTTCTTTTTCTACAGGAATAGGATTTTGAAGAAGGTACCCCCTAACCTTTCCTGTACTGTCGGCTTCTACACTAAAACCTACTGCAGGACCGTTTGTTTCGTAGCGGAATAAAAGATGTTCCCTGCCTTTCATGGTTGGAATTAAAAGGGCTGCACAAATATAGGCCTGAGAAAGGATATATGTTTCTAGAATTCCAAGATGATGATTTGCCCGCATTTGATTTACCATCCTGGTACCGTTAAAAAAAGCACCCCGAATGCGACCACCGGCCATTACAAACATAGACATTTCGTCTTTGTGGATTTTCTGAAGGTGCGTTAAAAGTTCTTTATCTGAAATTTCTGCTTTAATCATAGGGAAATTATATAAAAAAAAGCCCCTGCCGTCAAAAGTTACGGTCAGAGGCTATAATCAACAAAAGCGTTTTGCCTTGATTATTATTCAGCCGAATTTAAAAATTACAGGCTGCAGAATTCTTTTTTAAGGAAATCCAAATCAAGTTCCGGGTAAAGTACAAACTTCTTTAAAAGAGCCTGAACTCTTTCGGATGCGTCTTTTTTTACCTGAGGGTCAAGTTCAATCTTGAGTTTTGCAGGTTTTCCATCTTTTGTAACGCCTGGTTTTGTTCCCTTAAGAACCTGATCGATAATGGAAGCAACTTCTTTCATTTCGCCTTCTTTCATGCCCAAAGTTGTTAAGGCAGGAGTTCCAAGCCTTAATCCAGAAGTATACCATGCACCGTTTTTGTCGTAAGGAAGGGCATTTGCATTTACAGTAACACCAGCCTGGAACATTGCAGCTTCGGCCTGTTTTCCTGTAAGACCGTAACTTGTAACATCGGCAAGCATAAGGTGATTGTCTGTACCGTCTGTCTGAAGCCTTACGCCCAGTTTCTGAAGTTCTTCTGCAAGAGCTTTTGCATTTGCCACAACCTGACGGGCATAATCCTGATATTCTTTAGAATTTGCTTCTTTGAATGCCAGTGCCTTTGCAGCCATAACATGAGGAAGAGGACCGCCTAAAACCATAGGGCATCCTTTGTTTACATAATCGGCAAATTCTTTTTTGCACAGAATCATGGCTCCCCGTGGACCGCGGAGAGTTTTATGTGTTGTAGTTGTTACAATGTGAGCCCATTTAACAGGATCTTCATCGCCTGTAAACACTTTTCCTGCAACAAGACCTGCAAAATGCGACATATCAACCATAAGAACAGCTCCGCATTTATCTGCAATTTCCCGGAATCTTCTAAAGTTTATAGCTCTTGGATATGCTGAATAACCGGCAAGAAGAATTAAAGGTTTAACTTCCATAGCCTGTTTTTCGATAGCATCGTAATCAAGAAGACCTGTTTTTTCGTCAACTCCGTAAGGATGGCTTTCAAACATGCGGGCAGAAACATTCATTTTGTAACCGTGAGTCAGATGACCGCCGCAGGAATAATCCAGTCCCATAAGTTTCTGATTTCCAAACCTTTTCCGTAATTCGGAAAACTGTTCTTCCGTTAAGTCATTAAGGGATTTTACGCCTAATTCTTCCAGAGCAGGAGTTTCTACTTTTGCACTTAAAATTGCCCAGTAAGCTACAAGGTTTGTGTCTGCACCGGAATGAGGCTGAACATAAGCATATTCTGCACCAAAAAGAGCCTCTGCTTCTCTGGCGGCAGTAGATTCAACGGCATCAACATTAACACAACCACCGTAATACCTGTGTTCAGGATAACCTTCCGCATATTTGTCTGTAAGGAGGTTTCCCATGGCAGCCTGAACTGCAAGGGAACAGTAGTTTTCAGAAGCAATAAGTTTAAGGTGGCTTCTTTGATTTTCAATTTCGTTAACAACATCTGCTGCAATAGAAGGATTAACGGAAGCAACCTGCTGAAGGCTGGCAACATAGGCTGTCATTGCGGCATCAGGTTTTCCATTACAGGATGAAAGGTAGTTTTCCAATGGTGTAGACATGTATTACTCCAAATTTTAAATGCACTTAAAAACACAAAGAGCATTTTAATTAATCAGTCTGCAACGCAAACTTACATAAATTAAACTGCATTTCTGCAGAAGTTGAAATTCCAAAAACATGAAACTTCACCTGTAAGTCTATAAATTTTTTGTTTTTTTTTCAATTATGCGCAAATTATTATTTACTTTTAAAGCCACCGTGGTAAAATTTAAGTAATTTAAAAAAA
>CAMAFU010000076.1 GCA_945833725.1 uncultured Treponema sp. | reverse complement strand
AAACTTTATTTAAGGACGAATTGAATTATACGGAAGTTTTGTATATAGACGGCGGTTTTAAAATTGAAGCAGAATTCTGCGATGGAATAAAAAAAATGGAAACTGTGTTTTCCGGTGATAAATTGCTGCGGAGAAAATATTATGGGCAAGATTAAGTCTTTTTTTTCATCTGTTCCATGGACTTTTTTTGTTTCCAGACGGTTCAGCTGTGTTGATAGAAAAGGAAAATCAAAAATAACATCTTTTCTGGCTTCTCTTGGAATTTGTTTTGGCGTTATGACTTTAATCTGCGTAATTTCTGTAATGAACGGTTTTCAGATGAGTTTTATTGATGCCATTATGGAAGTGAATTCCTTTCATATAAGAGGTTCTGGAAATTTTTACGAAAAAAACAGTGAATTTGAAAATTTTTGCAGGGAACAGGATGAAATCCGCGTTTTTTTTCCATTTTACGAAACCCAAAGTCTTCTTGTAGGCAGAAACGGAAACCAAAGTGCATCTCTTATCCGTTCACTTCCTAAAAACATTAAGGAAATTGATGAAGTATTTAAACGGGAAGCGAAAATATGGGCAGGAAATTTTGACCTTGAAGAGGATGATTCCATTGTTCTTGGAACGGAACTTGCCAGACGCCTGGGTGTAAGGGTTGGCAGCCGGGTTAACCTTTTTGCTCTTGCAGGAGGAAACGATGTTTCTCTTATTTCTGAAGACCGTTTTTTTACAGTAAAAGGAATTTTTAGAACAGGTTATGCTGATATAAATGCTTCCTGTGCCTTTATAAGTCTGGAAGACGGAAAAAAATATTTCGGAAAAGACATAAATCAGTATTATGCCATAAAACTTGTTGACAGTGAGAGGGATTTAAACATTGTGGAAAAATTAACATCTTCTTTTCCTGAAATGTCTTTTGAATCATGGAAAAGTTACAACCGCTCGTTTTTTTCAACTCTCCGTATAGAAAAAAATATGCTTTTCCTTCTTGTTTTTATAATTTTTGTTGTCGTTGCCATAAATATTTTTAATGGAATGAGGCGGATTGTGCTGGAAAGACGGGAAGAAATTTCCCTTTTAAGCGCTCTTGGGGGGAAAAATCTTCTCATCCAGTTTATTTTTGTGTTTCAGGGATTTTTAATCGGAATAAAGGGAGCTTTTCCTGGAGTTGTGCTGGGGCTTTTGCTTTCCTGCAACATGAATTATATTTTTGCTTTTCTTTCAAAACTGTCTTATTTTTTTCAGCTTATTTTTACATCTGTTTTTTCTCCCCAAAATGCTGCGTTTGTTGCCGAAAATCCAATGTTCAGGGTATACGGAAACATTCCGCCGCGAATTTTGCTGGATGAAGTTTTAATTATTGCTGTTTTTGGAATTTTTTCTTCTATGCTGGCAAGTTTTTTTGCAAGCCGGGGAATTTTAAATCTTACTGTGGCAGAGGTAATGAGAGATGAGTAGCATTATTTCAATAAAAAATCTTGAAAAAACTTATAAAACGGATTTTGAAGAACTTACTGTATTTAAAAATCTGAATCTTGAAGTTGAAGAAGGCTGCCGCCTTGTAGTTGTCGGTAAAAGCGGCTGTGGAAAAAGTACGCTGCTTAATATAATCGGCGGACTTGATAATCCTACCTGTGGAAGTGTTCAGGCAGGCCCTTATAAAGTGGAATTGCTGGACGAAGACGGGCTTTCCAAATATCGGCGGGAATATGTGGGGCTTATTTTCCAGTTTCATTATCTTCTAAAGGATTTTACTGCTCTTGAAAATGTATTTATGCCTGCATATATGAAAGGTGAGTCAAAAAAAACTGCAATGGATAAGGCAAAAAAACTTCTTGATGATGTAGGACTTTCTGACAGAATGAATCACCTTCCATCCCAGCTTTCTGGCGGCGAAAGACAAAGAGTTGCCGTTGCCCGCTCACTTATAAATAACCCCAGTTTAATTCTTGCAGATGAACCGACAGGAAACTTAGATCCGGCAAATGCCCGGTTAATCGGTGACTTGCTTTTTTCCATTGCAGAAAAATACAGAAAAACCCTTATTCTTGTTACCCATGATATGTCCCTTGCTTCAAAAGGTGATTTAATTTATTCAATTAAGGACGGTATTCTTAATGAAAATTAAATCGTCTTTTCTTTTTGCCTGTAGAATGCTTTTTCCCAAAACCGGTAAAAAATCAAGTGCCAGAAGAAGCCTTTTTGGAGGATTTCTCTGTATTGCCATAAGTATTATTCCTCTTGTTATGGTTATTGCTGTTTCCAATGGAATGATTGAAGGCATGACAGAAAGAATGATAGGTCTTTCCAGCGGAGATTTGTGCTGTATTCTTCATCCTGATGTAAAGGAAGCTTCCAGTGCAGAAGAACTGGTGGCTTTAGGCGAAAAACTTGTTCTTTCAGAGGGTGTTGATGATTTTTATCCTGAGCTTCAGGGAGTCGGTCTTGCAGCCAGCGAAAAATACAGAACAGGAGCTCAAATTCGTGCTGTTGAAAACGATATTTTTAAGAAAAATCCGGCTTTTTCCAGACTTTTTGAGGTTGTTGAAAGTGAAAGGCCGATTTCTTCTGTAGACGAACTTTTACTTGAAGACGGTAAAAACGCCGTAATTGGCAGCAGACTGGCAGAACTTCTGGGTGTTCATGCAGGAGATTCTATTCGCCTTATTACAACACGCCGGCTTCCAAAAGGAAAGGTTATTCCGAAAATTACGAAATTTAAAATTTCAGGCATTGTTTCTTCCGGTTATCAGGAACTTGATGCCCTTTGGTTTTTTATTTCACTTAATACAGGATATTCAATTTTACCTTTAAGTTCCAGCCAGATAATGCTTTGTCTTGATACACCGGATCCTTTTTCTTTAGAACTGGACAAAACGGCATCTTCCCTGGAAACTTTGGTTCCTTCCTTTACAAGAATATACAAGTGGAACGAATTGAATGCTGCTCAATACGAAAATTTTTCTTCAACAAAGATGATGCTTACCTTTATAATGCTGCTGATTGTGCTTGTTGCAAGCGTTAATATTTCCAGTGCCCTTATTATGCTTGTTATGGAGAGAAGAAAAGAAATTGCCGTATTAAAAAGTTATGGTGCTTCAAATTCTGGAATTGCCCTTTCGTTTCTTATAACAGGCTTTGTTACAGGAGGGCTTGGTGTGTTTACAGGAATTCCCCTGGGACTTTTGTGCGCTGTAAATTTTGATAAAATTCTTTCTGGAATAGAAAACATTCTTACTTTAGGAAAAAAACTTATATTTGCCCTTTCTGGAAAAAATCCAATGGAAGCATTGCCTTTTCATCTGCTGGATCCTGCCTATTATCTTCAGAATGCGGATATTTCAATCCCTTTGGATCAGCTTGTAATAATAGCTTTGGGTACTTTAGTGCTGTCTCTTGCGGCCAGTACTGTTCCTGCAATAAAGGCCGGGGAAGAAAAACCTATTGATATTCTTAGAAAGGGAAATTTATAGCAGTTTATAACAAACCTAACTCTACTTACTTTTTTGCTTTAGGGCCTCTTTTTCTTTTTGCAGCACACTCAACAGAAATTTCCGTTATTTTTTCTTTTTCAATCTGTTTTTCCACTGCTACGATAAAGAAAAAAACAAGAAGCATCAAAGAATATGGAAGCCAGTTTCCAAATTTTGCATATACAGTCATTTTAGGTTTATAAACAGGAATCTGCATGGCCAGTACATTTTCCTCAAAAAGAGGAAGTTTTCCTGTTATTTTTCCCTGTGGATTAACAACTACGGTAAAGCCGGAGTTTGTACACCGGGCAAGAGTTGTTCTGTATTCAATAGCCCGGTAAAAGGCTGTTGCAAAATGTTGATATTCAGCGGACCGGGTTTTTGACCAGGAATCGTTGGTAATGTTCATAAAAAGTTCGCATCCGCTTAGAAAAAGACCTCTGCATACAGAAGGAAAAGCATCATCAAAACATATTGGTGAAGAAACTTTTACCGTGGAAGGTGGAAGTTTATTTTTCTTTAAATCCGGGTAAATTATTTGGGGATTTCTTGTATCGGCTGCATTTTTGTCGCTTATAGGAATTTCAAAGAGTGTGTAGTTTGAACCTGCCGTCCAGCCGTAAGAAAATCCTGCAATTTTTTTTATGAATTTTCGGACTGGCTCATATTCAACAAATGGAATGGCTTCTGCAAAAGGCACAAGGTGAAGTTTTATGTATGAACCGGCATATTCACCTTTGTTTGTAATAAGTGCTGCTGCATTGCCGTATTTGTGATTTTCAGCATCGATTGTAAGTGATCCTCCTATAATAAAAGGAACATTCTGCTTTTTTACAAAAGTCATAAGAGGTGATGAATACGGGAAGTTTTCGTAGTAATGCTGGGATTTTGGAAAATATCTGTTTAATATTCCTTCGCTCCATACAACAAGATCAGGTTTTAATTCCATGCTTCTTAGAATGTCAATTCCTTCTAAGGTAAGTTTTTCGGCTTCCAGAATTGAAGAGTCTTCGTTTGCAGAATATGTATCCTGATTGTGCTGAACCATAACCGTATTTATGTTTTTTACAGGCTGAACATGTTCGTGATATTTGAAAAATCCATAGCAAAGGCTAACTGTAAATATTGCTCCCAGAAATAAAACAGCATTTTTATAGCAGAAAATATCATTAGAATAGGTGATTGAAATTTCTTTTCTTAAAAGAATTATGCCCCAGGCAATACAGGAAGAGGCAAGGGCAAAAAGAAAAGTAATGCCGTACGCACCTGTAATGTCTGCAATTTGTACTATGTAGCGGGAAGATACAGCCGACATGGAAACTGTTCCCCAGGGATATCCTAAAAATCCGTTCGATTTGCACCATTCATAAATTACATAAACGGCAGGTCCCCAGAAAATTTTTATGGCCATGCTGTACGGTGAAAATTTTTCGGATGACGAAAGAAAAGCATTTTTTTGAGATGAATAGGCATAATGCATTATTAAAAATACAAAACCTTCGATAAAGGCAGTTCCTATAAGACTTGCACCTAGCGTAAAAATAGCAAAGCCATGAAAATTTTTCAGCCAGTAACTTGAAAATAAGTGAGTAACGCCTGCGTGTATAAAGCCGAGGAAAAAACTCATTCTGTAACTTTTTGAGCGGGAAATTGCTATAAAAAGAGGAACAAGGGAAATTAAACCGAAAAAGGCATTTCCAGTTTCAAAAAATTCGTTTGGAATTCCAAGACTGACCAGTGCTGCGGAAAAAAGGACGCAAAAAACTTGTAAAAAACAAAACATTATATTATCATTTTAATAGTAAAGAAAATAAATGGCAATGTACCATGGCAGCTACAAAGTCAAAAAAGGTGTAAATCATGGAAGAGGCAAAATTAGTTAGGGATGCGCATTACAGGGAGTATCAGGAAAATCCTGCTGCTGTTTGCCGTTCTAATGGCAGATTTCATCTTATTGGCGAGCACAGTTGGTTTTGTAAAGATAAAACTCTTTCCATGGCTGTTAATATACCTGTTTATGTTGCCGTTTCCAAAAGGGATGATTCTTCTTTGCGCTGTTATTTTCATCAACTTGACGACAGAAAAAAATCCAGCGTAATGAATTTAAAATTCAAAAAAGAAGATAAATGGGCAAATGCTGTTAAAGCTATAGTTTATGGTTTTTCTTCCGGGGGGTATTCTATTCCGGGATTAAATATAACCATTTTTTCAGACATTCTTCCTTCTGCAGGTTTTGGCATAACTACGGCAATCAAAATTGCAGCGGCTTTTTCCATCAGAAAATTACTGGATCTTCCTTGTTCACAGGTGCAACTTCTTCAGGTTATTGAGAGGGGCAATAAGCTTTTTCTCGAAATTGACAATCATATTGCAGATAATTTTGCTGCAATTTTTGCAAAGGAAGATACTGTTATTCTTACAGACCATGCAAAAGGAACTTACGATCTTTTACCTTTCAACTTTAACGATAAAGTAATTCTTCTTACAGATGCTAAAGTTCCCCGAGTTAATTTATGGAACGAAGAAACTGTAAGGCAGCCGGAAAATGTGCTTCTTTTAGGTGAATTAAAAAATCCCCGGTCAAATGTGTACGGAGGCTGGACTTACGAAGAAAATCCCAACGAAGTCAATGAAGTACTTTCTGTTGTAAACGAGCAGATGCGCCGCAGACTTCTGTGCATAATGAAAGAACACAGTTGTGTCTTGCAGGCTCAGAAAGCCCTTGCTTCCGGTGAATTCGGACCTTTTGCCAGAGCTGTAAATCACAGTCATCAGGCGCTCAGAGATCTTTTTGATCTTTCCTGTACGGAAATCGACTGGATTTTAAGGCGTCTTCAGGAAATAAATCCAAATCCTGAAGATTCCAGAAATCCTGTTTCCTGCGGTAGAATTACAGGAAAGGGGTTTGGTCGGGTTGCCTATACTATACTTAACAGAAGCGACGAAGAATCTTTCAGAAAAAAGCTTTCGGAGTTTGAGAGAATCTTTGGATTCAAAACTTCATGTTACGAAGTGAGTCCTGCCGGCGGGGTGGAAATCCTTGAATAAACTGAATATTCTTCTTACAAACGATGATGGAATTTCTGCTGAAGGTATAAATGTTCTTGCGGAAAATCTTCGTGACGCGGCAAATGTTTATGTTTTGGCTCCTCACATAAACCGTTCCGGTGTTTCTTCTCATCTGGACATGGAATCTAAACTTGAAATTTTTGAAGTGGGTAAAAATGTATATGCCTACGAAGGTTACCCTGTAAATTGCGTTATAACAGGTCTTCGCTCAAAGTTATTCGGTGAAGTGAAGTTTGACTGTGTTTTTTCCGGTATAAATCACGGCCCTAACATGGGAACAGACTGCATTTATTCTGGTACTGTTGCAGCTGCCCGTCAGGCTGTTCTTTATGGTGTTCCGGGAATTGCCGTCAGCCTTAAAAATCCTCCTTCCTCAGAAAATTACGATTTTGCCCCTTTTGCCCGTTTTTTGGCAAATAATCTTTCTCAACTTGTTTCTCTTTTCCGTCCAAATGTTATACTTAACATAAATGCTCCTCATTCAAAAAAATTTAACGGTGTAAAATTTTCTTCCCTATGTGTGCGCAATTATGCTGATAAAGTTGAAGTTCAAAACAGTAACGGTAAAATTGTTTCTCATTTTCGGGGAGATTTAAAAAATACATTTGGTGAAGAAAACAATGAATATGAAACCGTAAAAAACGGATGTATTTCCATAACGAGACTTTTTGCAGAACCTGTGTGCCTTATAAAAAACGAGTCCTGTAATTTTAATGTCTAGCATCGGCTTTAACGGAAGGTTTTTATGGTAGAAAAAAAGAACGAAGAATCAAAACTTGCAGAAGGAATAAAACTTTATAAACGCAATGATTTTACGAATGCTCTGGCGTTTTTTATTTCTCTTCCAGAAAATAGTGACATAGACAATATTGAACTTGCTTATTACATAGGTCTTTGTTATGCAAGGCTTGAAAGGTATGATGATGCTCTTTTGTATCTTGAACAGGTTGTTACCGGTGACAAAGAAAACGAAAGAATGTTTCAATGCCGATATCTTTTGGCTGTAATTTATGCAAAAATCGGAAAAAAACGCATGGCAGATTTTGAGCTTAACAAGCTTCTTGAAAAAGGGTATCAGCCTTCAAAAGTTTATTCATCTCTTGCTTATGTTGCCTGGGAGCAGGATGAAACAGAAAAATGTATTTCATATTATAAAAAATCCCTGGAACTTGATCCTGAAAATCCAACGGCACTTAATGGGTTGGGGTATGTTCTTGCCTGTCAGGATAAAGAACTTACAAAGGCTCTTTCATATTGCAAACGGGCTCTTGATATGAATCCTCAGTCTGCAGCGTGTCTTGATTCTGTGGGCTGGGTTTACCATAAGCTGGGGTTAAAAAGTGATTCAGAAAAATATCTGCGGCAGGCTCTTGCAATAAAACCTGATGACAGTGAAATTCTTGAGCATATAAAAATTGCACAGGTGGATAT
>CAMAFU010000075.1 GCA_945833725.1 uncultured Treponema sp. | reverse complement strand
CTACCACGGAGGCTTTGTCGGCGGACTTTTGGGCATGATTTTCTGGTGCAAAAAACATAAAAGGCCGGTGTTCAAATGGATAGACGCAATGGTTACAGCAATTCCGCTGGGTTACACTTTTGGACGGATAGGCAATTTTCTTAACGGAGAACTTTTCGGAAGAATTACCACAATGCCATGGGGAATGGTATTTCCCGACGCCCAGAAATTTTCCGCTTCAATTCCATGGGTAAGAGAATTTGCCGAAAAAATCGGAATGACCGTAAGTTCAAGCCTTATAAACCTTCCCCGCCATCCCAGCCAGTTGTACGAAGCATTTTTTGAAGGAATCGTTCTTTTTTTAATATTGTGGTTTTTGCGCAAAAAAAAGCCTTTCGACGGATTTTCTTCAATGATTTACACCTGCGGCTACGGCGTTTTCCGATTTTTCATTGAATATTTCCGCGAACCAGATGCCGACATAGGCTACAGAATTGCAAAAGATTCAAATGCTCCCATTTATTTAAACACATCAATTTTAAACATCTCTACAGGTCAAATACTCTGTCTTGTTATGATTGTTTTCGGAATACTCTTAGGAATTTTCACCTTTAAAAAATCAAAAAACACAAAACAAGATTTGCAAAAAAAATAATCCAATTTCTACAGGAGGGGAAAGCCTTCCCCTCGCTCCCAGCCAAGTCGCACCACAAACCGTCCCTGCAGACAGTGCCGTTTTCTGGTGCTTTGTTGCCTGTCCGCTACCCCTTCTCCTAGGGGCTTTTGCCCCTAAAACCCCAATACACGAAAAAAAATAAATTTATTGACATATAATATTATATTCTGTATATTATCACTGTTAAAACAATATTACTGGAGGTGAAAATTGAATTTCAACACGGGGACAACACTGCTTGATGCTGTTGTTCTGTCGGTTGTATCCAGGGAAGGAACATACGGCTATAAAATTACCCAGGATGTCAGAAAAATTCTTGATGTTTCAGAAAGTACTCTTTATCCGGTTTTGCGCCGGCTTCAAAAAGAAGGGTATTTGGAAACTTACGACAAAGAATTCGACGGCAGAAACAGACGGTATTATCAAATCACCCAAAAAGGAAGGGAACTTCACCTTTCATTTAAAACAGGCTGGCTTGAATACCGCCAGAAAATCGATTCAATTCTTCTGGAATAAAAGGCGCATATTCACAACGCCTAAAAACAGCAGAAAGTTTCCGGCAAAATTACCGGTTTATAAAATCTCAATTTTTTTTGGAGGAAAGCAATGACAAAAGGAGAGTACCTTAAAAAACTGAAAGATTTAATTCAGGCTCTGCCTGCAGAAGAACAGGAAGAAGCTCTTTCATACTATTCAGATTATTTCGACGATGCAGAAAGCGACGACAAAGTAATTGAAGAATTAGGAACCCCGGAAGAACTGGCAAAATCAATTATAGAAAAATTTTCCTGCGTACTGGCAAAATCACCAAACAACAGGGAAGAAAACAAATCCGAAAGTAATGAAACATTTACAGCAGAAGACGCTTCATCTTACTTTGAGTTTGAAGAGTCTGCCGTAAAAAATCTGGGTTTATCGTTAGGTGCATGCAATGCCGTTATAAAATCTGGAAAAACATACAAAGTTGAATACAGAGGTTTTGCCCCATCTTCCTTAAGATGCGAAATCAACATGGAAGGAACCTTAATTATTGAAACAAAACGAGGATTCAACTTTCAGGGATTTTTCAGCCACGAAAAGAAAAACCGCTGGTGTCCGCGAATTCTTATTACCGTTCCAGAAAATGCAGAACTGGAAAACATGAAAATAAATTTAGGTGCAGGCCAGTTAAAAACCCTTGATCTTAACATCCTTTCAAAACGCACAATGATAGATGTGGGAGCAGGAAATTTTGAATTTTCCGGGTTAAAATCTAATGCATCAACAGTAAAATGCGGAATGGGAAACATTAGCTTAAAAGGAAGTTTAAAAGGAACAACCTTTATTGACTGCGGAATGGGAGCCGTAAACCTGATTCTCAGCGACAGCAGCAGCGATTTTTCCTACGATTCAAAAGTTGCATTAGGCTCAATCGAATTTAACGGTGAAAAACGAAGCGGAATTTCCCAAAGCTATTATGGCACTCATCAGGAAAACCATATTTCCATGAACTGTGGCTTAGGCGAAATAAAAGTAAAATTTCAAAAATAAAACAGACAGCTTTTGCCGTCATAAAATTTTTTAATAATTCTGGAGGAAAATATGTCAAAGAAAATCTACAAGTCTTCACAAAATAAAATATTTACAGGAACATGCGGTGGTATTGGTGAATATTTCAATATCGATCCTACAATAATCCGCCTTATTTTTGCTGCAACCCTTCTTTTAGGCGGAACAGGAATTGTAGTTTACATTATTGCAGCTGTTTTAATTCCATCAAAACCTATTGATGATTTTGAAAACATGGAGCAGGCAAATAAAAATTACCGTCCTCACAACAATACTTCTTCTTCCAAAGATAGCGACGATAAAGATTTTGATTCCTACTTCGAAAAAAAGTAAACTGTTTTTCCAAAGTAAATCCGTGCAAGGAATTGGAGCGGCGCCATGGGCGTTGGGGCAAAGCCCCAATGAAGGCGAAAGCCGGAACCGCGGAAAGTCCGGTGGGGCTTTTGCCCCATGCACCCATATTTTCTATTCAAATTTTTGTTTTCATCGTTTTTTACAAATCTGCAAATAAGTGATATAATTATTTCAATCTGGACAAGTGCTCTTTGCTTGTCCTTAGCTGTGGAGTTTTGTAAAATGAGCAATTTTGAAAACAAAGTCATAATAAAAACAGATCCCGAAAAATGTATCAACTGCCACAAATGCATTTCCGTCTGCCCAATTAAATTATGCAATGATGTTTCCGGCGGCTATGTTTCTGTTAAACCTGAACTTTGCATCGGTTGCGGCCTTTGTATCGAGGAATGTCCTCATGGGGCAAGGCAAGGTCTTGATGATCTTTCGCTTTTTTTAGAAGATGCATCCTTAAATCAAAAAATTGTTGCTGTTATTGATCCTGCGATTGCTGCAACTTTCAACGGTCACAATATGGAATTTAACGGCTGGCTCACTTCCTTAGGTGTAGAAAAAATTTTTGATGCCAGCTGGGGCGCCGAACTTAACACAAAAAGCCTTGTTAATCACATTAAAAAACACAAGCCTTCTCTTGTAATAAGCCAGTCTTGTCCTGCTGTAGTTTCCTACATCGAAAAATTCTGTCCTGAACTTCTGCCGTTTTTAATGCAGGCCGATAGTCCCACCGGGCACACCGTTAAATTTATCCGAGAATTTTACCCTGAATACAACAGCCACAAAATTCTTATAATAAGCCCGTGCTATGCAAAAAAAACAGAAAACATCGAAACTTCTCTGGGCGATTACAATGTTACACTCCGTTCCATTTCTGACTATTTCAAAACCAACAATATAGATATTTCTTCGTTCCCAAAAATCGACTACTTTAATCCTCCTGCAGAACGGGCTGTTACTTATTCTACTCCAGGCGGTCTTATTCACACCTGCGAGCGTTATATTCCCGACATACGAAAAAACAGCCGCCAAATTTCGGGGCAGCCAGAAGTAACGAACTATCTTGATTTTCTGGCAAGAGAAATTCGCGAAGGCCGCACTCCTAAATACATGCTTATTGACTGTCTTTCCTGCCAGCACGGATGTAATGCAGGGCCAGCCACTGCCACCGACGGCAAATCTGTAGACGAACTGGAAAAATTCATTGATATTCGCGAAGAGTCCCGTAAAAAAATTTATTCAACTCAACAAGAATCAAAATTAAAAATAAAAAAACTTCACCGTGTTATCGAAAAATACTGGCAGCCGGAAATTTATGCCAGAAATTTTGAAAATAAAAATTCCACAGTTCAAAGCTACTTCAGCGTTCCTTCAAAATTTGCTCTGGACGACATTTACAAAACTTTCGGAAAATATGAAGAATCTGATTTATTAAACTGCGGTGCATGCGGTTACAATAGCTGCAAGGAATTTGCCATTGCCATCCATAACGGATTAAACAAACCTGAAAACTGTTCCCATTTCAACAGCCTTCAGCTTCAGAATTTGCAAAAATCCCAGCGGGAAAAACTTATGCAGGCAGTTAATATGGTAAAAACTTCCAGCCTGCAGGAATTCAGCGAAAGCGACAAAGGTGTAGAAGAAATAAGCGATGTTTCCGCCGAAATGGTAAACAGCGTAAATACATCTTCGGCAGCAATCGAACAGATGATTCAGAATATTGATTCAATAAACAGTGTTTTAAATAAAAATTCACTGACCATGAACAGTTTGTCGGAAGCTACAAAAGCCGGAAAAATAAGCATTGAACAGGTTACAAAACTTGTAAACGACATTGAACAGAATTCCAGGGGACTTGGGGAAATGAGCGAAATGATTCAGGAAATTTCCTCTCAAACAGACCTTCTTGCAATGAATGCGGCAATAGAAGCTGCCCATGCCGGTGAAACTGGAAAAGGCTTTTCTGTTGTTGCAGAAGAAATCCGCAAGCTGGCAGAAAATTCAAGTCTTCAGGCAAAACAAATCAGCGATGTTCTGGCAAAAATAAAAAAACTCATCGACAAAACTTTTAATGCCACAATTGAAGCAAAAAAAGAAATTGAAAATGTTGTTTCTCTGGCCGAACAGGTTGCAAATCAAGAAGAAGTTGTTAAAAGAGCCATTGCTGAACAAAACGAAGGCGGGCAGCAGATGCTGGAATCTCTGGAAAAAATGCGGGAAAATACTGGCTCTGTAAACGAAGCCGTAGAAAAACTCCGCTATTCAACTTCAAAAATAAGAACTGCCGTACAGCAAATAAATATTCGGGAACAATAATTTTTTTGTTTCCTTTTAGTCTTTTGTTTTATAAAAAAAGGGTGCATCCTCAGCGAAGTGAAGTGCACCCTTTCTTTTTTAACAGTTACTCATAATGCGGTTTGCAAGATTTTCTGCAGTAAAGCCCAAAGCCTCTGCAACCTTTTTTCCAGGACCAGACTCACCAAAGCGGTCTATTGTAAAAAGGTCGCTTTTGCACTTTACATAACCTTCCCAGCCTGTGCAGCAACCTGCTTCAGCAACCATAATTCTTGCCGTTTTTCCCAGAACAGATTCCTTAAAGTTACAATCCTGTGCTTCAAAAAGAGATTTATCTATTACAGAAACTACGCGAACAGATTTATCGGAAACAAGTTTTGCAGCATCTAAAGCCATAGAAACTTCTGAACCTGTAGCAATAACAGTTACATCAGGAGAATCGGAACCTTTGTGAACAATATAAGCTCCTTTCTTAATATTTTCTTTCCATAAAGAATCTTCCTTTGCATAAACAGGAACATTCTGTCTTGTAAGGGCTAAAACAACAGGGTGATCTTTACTTTCCATGGCAATATGCCAGGCTGCTACAGTTTCTTCTGCATCTCCAGGACGCAAAACCTGCACACCAGGAATTGCCCTTAAAGAAGCAAGATGTTCTATAGGCTGATGTGTAGGGCCGTCTTCGCCAACATAAATTGAATCGTGGGTAAGGTCAAAAATTACAGGCTGTTTCATTATGGAAGCAAGACGAATTGCAGGACGCATATAATCACTGAAAACAAGATATGTAGCCACAAATGGTCTTATTCCACCGTGCAGGCTCATGCCCACAGCTTCATCGGCCATACCAAATTCCCGTATGCCATATTCAACGGAACGGCCGGCTCGGTTTTCAAAAGACCATGTACCACCGTCGCATTTCATTCCAGATTTATTGGAACCTTTTAAGTCGGCACTTCCACCTACAAAAGTTGAATGGGTTAATCCAATTGCATTTATCATATCGCCGCTGGCTGTTCTTGTGGCAATGCTGCTTCCTGTCTGGTAAACAGGATCTTCTGTTTTACAGTCGCCTTTTCCTTCCATGGCATTATTCCACATGGAAGCAAGTTCTGGATTTTCTTTTGCCCAAAGTTCAAATTCATTTTTCCAGTCCTGTTCCCTTTTTGCAAATGCGGCTTTCTTTTCTTCAAAATAACGGAGGGCATCTGGATCTACATAGAAAAATTCTTCTGGATTTATACCCAGATTTTTTTTCGTTTCGGCTACATCCGCATCTCCCAAAGGTTCCCCGTGAACGGCACTTGTTCCCTGTTTAGGAGCAAATTTTCCTATTACAGATTTAAGCATGATTATTGAAGGTTTATCGGTGCATGCTTTAGCCTGATTTATAAGAGACAAAAGCCCCTCTACATCATACATATCGCCTTTTAAAACCTGCCAGCCGTACGATTCGTACCTTTTTCCAATATCTTCGGTAAAAGTTATGTCTGTTGAACCGTCAATGGAAATTTTATTCTGATCATAGAATAAAATTAATTTTCCCAGTTTATTGTGTCCTGCAAAAGAAGATGCCTCCGAAGAAACACCTTCTTCAAGACAACCTTCACCACAAAGACAGTATGTATAGTGATCTACAATTTTATGATTTTCTGTATTAAATTTTGCAGCCATCATAGTTTCTGCCATTGCCATTCCTACAGCAAGGGCAATTCCCTGACCAAGAGGGCCGCTTGTATTTTCAACACCGTCAGTCCAGCCGTATTCAGGATGACCTGGACAGGCAGAGCCCACCTGACGGAAATTTTTAATGTCGTCCAGCGAAACTTTATAGCCGCTTAAAAAAAGGATTGAATAAAGCAGCATTGAACCATGCCCTGCAGAAAGAACAAATCTGTCTCTGTCGGCCCATTTTGAATTTGCCGGATTGTGCTTAAGAACTTCTCCGTACAAAACAGCAGCAAGTTCTGCACATCCCAGCGGGAGACCAGGGTGACCTGATTTTGCTTTTTGAATGGCATCGATTGACAGGCTGCGAATTGATTTTGCGACGGCAGCAATTCCATTTTTGTCCATAAAATTTACCCCTTAAAATTTATTTAAATGCCAAAAAACCGACAGGTTACTGTCTTTAAGTTTTAAGGCTATTTTAGAAACTTCGTAAAAGCGGATAAAGTTCATTGAACCCATACCTAAGTTCAAGACCTTTATGAAAATCTTCCTGAGATAAAAGTCTCGCCAACTGAGAAATTACATGCAAATGAGACTGTGTATTACTTGTTAAAGGAATAATCATTGTGTGAACTTTTTTATTGTCCATAGCCTTCATGTCAATGCTTTGGGAAAGATAGCATATAAAAATGCGGTGTTCACTAAAATCTTTAAGCAGAGGTTTTTGAGAATGAGGAATGGCAACTCCATGACCAACTGCCGTGCTTAAAACAAGTTCTCTGGCAGCAAGAGCATCGTAAAACTGTCTTGGAGAAACAGAAGGCGGCAAATTTAATACTGCGGATAAATTGCTGTAAATTTCCAGAGGAGTTGAACCTTCAACATCGCGATACACTCCGCCAAGCCGCAAATACTCACCAATATTGACTGTTGGAATCATAATAGCCACCGCCGAAAAAAAACAGGCACCACAAGCCCTGAATGTATAAACACAACCGGAAAACACCGGCTAAATTACTTTAAAACCTTCTGCAAAAAACTGATCCACTGCAATTTTTAGCCGCCCCCGTATATCTTCGAAATTATATTCCATACCTTCCAAAGACATACCTAAAGCATTTTTTTCTTCGTCTCTGCAATCTTTAGAAGAAGAAAGCATTTCAAGAATTCTGGAAATATGCGAAAAAAGCTGGGAAAGCGTAACAAGTTCCTGCTGAGGAAATTTTTCAAGCCCTTCAGCTGCACAATCTACCTCGTAAACAAGTTCCCCTACCCTTGCATATAGCTCAATAGCTTTATGACGAATAGAACCGACAGAAAAATCTGCGAACCAATTATACTGTTTCCGTAATATAACACTTCTATACATAAGTTGCAATGTAAACATTTCCTTCTGTTCATCAGGAACTTTCATAGATAAAGGAAGCATTTTTTCCAGAAATAAATCCT
>CAMAFU010000074.1 GCA_945833725.1 uncultured Treponema sp. | reverse complement strand
GTTTTGCACTGAACAGTCGCGACTGGAAGCCCCTGGTTAAAATTATATTTTTTATGATGCGGAACCCCTGCATTAAATGTAAGCGGAAAACAAAAATCCGCCGTTTGCAAAAAGAAATATTCTAATCGATTTTTATTGACGGTTAACCTTTTAAATTACTATATTCTAAATATCACTAAAAAAACCTTTGGAGGTAAAAATATATGAAACTTAAACCATTGGCAGACCGCGTTCTCCTTAAACAGGAAAAAGCAGAAACTAAAACAGCCTCAGGAATCATAATTCCCGAAACAGCCCAGGAAAAAACCCAGACAGCAACTGTAGAAGCTGTAGGACCTGGAACAGAAAAAGAAAAAATTACTGTAAAAATCGGCGACCGCGTAATGTACGACAAATATGCCGGAGTGCAGGTAAAACTCGATGGCGAAGACTATCTTCTTGTTAAAAATCAGGATATTATTGCCATTGTAGAATAAAATTCAAAAAGAGGGGAAAGTCTTCCCCTCGCTTCAACCGCTACGCGTTTTTCGCTACCCCTTCTAGCGGGGACACCCCGCAACGCCCCGGATATTCCTTAAAAAATACAAAATACAATGTTCAGCGTTTTTCTGTTTTTACATACCTTTAATTTTGGTTCGTAAAAGTCTTGCTTCAGCATTGTTTCCATCCAAAGAAACAGCATAATCTAGCGAAAGAACAGCTCCTTTTGAATTTCCCAAATCCATCTGAACACCGGCAGTTTTATATAAAATCTTAGATTTAAGTTTTTTGTCTCTTGTTTTTCCAGAAGCTATTCCGTAAAGCGACAGGGCTTTTTTAAATTTTCCCTGAGCCTCATAAATTCCAGCCAGATTCACAGCAGAAGTAACGGAAGCATAAGAAGAAATTCCTGCAACTGTATCATCAAAAACAAGACATTCCATTCCGCCAGTTTCAAAAAGCACATATTCGTAAAGTTTACAGGCCGAAGAAACATTTCCTTTATTAAGGGCAAACCATGCAGCCTTTTCCAGTTCCCATATTTCCATGCTGCCTGCATACTCTTCCGCCCTATCACCAAAAGCCGCTTTTTTTATATCATCAGGAATTTGATCTTTATATGTTATTTCTCCGCCAAAAATGTCGTATTTTTTTTCCGGCACCAGATTTTTTTCCGGTTCACCTTTATATTTTGCATCAATATAGTCAAAAAAAAGATTTTCAGCCTCCTCTACATTCCCAAACGAAATTAACTTTGATACGGCAAAATCCATTAACTGTGCAGGATATAAATTTGTTCCCCGCTGATTTTCTTCCAAAGTACGCCATATTTCATTTTCCAGAACTTTAACAGGCCTGGAAGAATTTTCCAGAAGAAACAAATCGAGCTTTTCAACGAGAAGTTCACCGCTCTTTTCCATATTATTTGCCGTTTCATAATCTAAGGCACACTGAATTTTAGCCAAAGCATCTTTTACAAGAAATTTAGGTCTGTCGTCAAAAGCTGTCATAGAAAGAGTTTTTAAGCCTTTACTCCTTAAAGTATCGGTAAAATAATTTTCCCCGCTGCCTTTAAATTCTTCCTTTGAAAATTTTGCATAAGTTAAAAGGGCTGGAATACTGTAGGGATTTTCGGAAAAAGCTTTCATCAGCATTTCGTACGCCTGAATATAATCTTTTTTTGAATAAGCCCACAGAGCACTGTTTACATATAAAAACTCCAGTTCAGGTCCTAAATTTGAGCTGCTGCCGGTTATTTTTTTTCTATAACGCTCCCCAGAATCAAAATCAGACAAATTCCAAAATGAATCAGAAGCAATCAGGGCTTTTTCCAGAACTTTATCGCCAGTCCTGTCTTTTTCAAGATTTTCAATGCACAAATCGTAATTTCCCGCATCAAAATGAACTTTAGCCCAAAAAAGTGCATTGTTCCCCGTAATTTGCTTTTGCATTGCCCCTGCCTGAGAATATTTTCCCTGTAAAAGACAGACAACGGCCGCATTTACAAGCCACTGTTCATTTTTTGTTGCATCAAAAAAAGTTTTATACAAAAGGGCAGATTCTTCCGAAAACCAGCTGTTTTTTTCTGAAAGTTTTAAAAGTGCCTCACAGTAAATCGAAGCATATTTTGATTTTTTAAGATTTTCTGCAATTTTTATACTTTCTTCGTATCTTTCCTGTCTAAGAAGAAAATGAGCATATACAGCAGAAATTTCAAGACTTTCCGGTAAAATAGAATGAGCATTCTTTAATGCTTTTTCTGCCATATCAAATTTTTCAAGGAGTACATAACGGTTAAAAATTCCGATTCTGGCATAGGGACTGTATGCTTTTTTTTCATTTTTTTTAAGAAGGGAAAAAGCCTCGTTGGACTGTCCGGCCGAAATTAAAGCATCAACTTTTTCCAGAGAAGACAATAAATCATCCCCGTCTTTTCCGAAAGAACAGGAAAAAAAGGGGATTAAAAGAATTGAGAAAAAAAGAGAAATAAATATTTTTTTTATAGTTGACTTACTTCCCGTCTGTACTGCCAGAATTTTCCGCATTTTTGAACGATTTTTTTATGTTATCCAAAACAGCATTTACAAAACGAAAAGAATCGTCCTGACCGAACTGCTTTGCAATTTCTACGGCTTCATTTATTACGATTGAAGAATCAATTTCCGGCTGAAACAAAAGGGAATAAACGCTCATTCTGAGAATTGCCATAGAAACTTTATTTACACGGTTAAATTCCCACCCGGAAAGATGACCGCTAATTAAACTGTCTATTTTTTCCTGATTGTTAATTGCACCGTCTATAAGAACTCTTGCAAAAACAGCAGTTTCCATGCTCACAGGTTCTTTTGAATCTGCCCCCTGCCCGTCTTCTACATCATCTTCCTGAGCCCAGGAAAGACTAAGCACATCTTCTTTACTTATTCCTCCCACATCCCAGGAATATAATCCCTGAAAGGCAAGAATACGGCCTAACCGCCGCGAACTGTTAAAATTTCCCTTTCCCACAATAGTTTCCTAAAAATAAAATTACCAGTTTAAAAGTTTATCAAGAGCAGCTCCTGTCTTTTTGCGCTCAACATTTTCAGGAGTGTCAAGTTCATCGGTAACTTCCTGTACGGCGGCAATTAAAGCTTCGCTCTGTTTCTGCTGTGTAAGGTTGCTTTTTATGTAATCGTATACAGTAATTGTAGTTTCCGGCTGCACAAGATCACTTAAAGCAAGCATTTTAGCATTGTATTTTGAACGGATTACATAAAACTGAAAATCATTTTCCGTTTCATTTAATGTTGAAATATAGCCGTTTTCTTTTTCAAAAAGTTCAATAAGTTCGGCATAGGAAATTCCAAGTTGCTGGGCATGCTGGGCAGATTTACTAATGAATAAATCGCCTCCCTGATAAGATTTTCCATCGGCTTTTGCTTTTATTTTCTCGGCAGTAGTTTTTTTGTTTTTCAGATCGTTAAGGAGTTTTTCTGCGGCAGATTTTGTTTCGGCATCTTTTCCGTTTTTAGGGAAAATAACAAGAAAAAGTTTAAGCATGTCATTCTGAACAAATCCAGCTTTATTCAACTCATAAAAAGCCCTAATTTCTTCGTCTGTAGGAGCTGCCTTTGCAATATCTGCCTGCTTAAGCTGAATTACATACTGCTGGGCAATGAGCTGATTTTTTAAATAGTTTTTGTACTCGGAAGTAACCATTCCTACAGATTTTTTCATGTACTCATCAAGAGTAAGACCAGTCTGAGCCTTAACGATTTCTTCGAATTCGGCTTCTGTAACATTGCGTCCAATCTGGGCACTTACACTTTGAAGAAAATACTGATTAACCTGTGTATCTGTTATGGTAAAACCGGCCTTTGCAGCAGCCTGAAGAACAAGTTTTTCATCAATCATGGCAGCAAGGATTTCTTTTTTCTGATCAACAGTAAAAGCTGCCCCACCATTCTGCTTGGAATAAAGTTCAACTCTGGTTTTTAACTGCCTGAGCGTAATTGTTTCTGACTTATTAAGTTTAACAATAGCCAGAGGCTGAAGATCTGCCTGAGCAAAAAGCCCCGCGCAGGAAACAAAGATAACCGACAAAATAGTTGCTAAACGTTTCATTCACATTCCTTTTAGAAAGCTGAAAAAGCCCTCTTTCGTTTTATTGTAAGACAACAACAGGACTGCACAATAGTTACAGCCCTGCAGAATTTTTATTTTTCAAGAGGCAGACCGCCGGAAATAGTTGCCCGAATACGGCGCACACCTGCAGAAGAAGACTGCTCTTTTTCGATTTTAAATTTACCGATTTGGGCAGTATGCTGAACATGAGGTCCTCCGCACACTTCCTTGGAAAACCAATCGTTTTTAGGATCTTTTCCTACAGTGTAGACTTTTACGCTTTCGCCGTATTTATTAACAAAAAGTGCCCTTGCACCTTCGGCAACAGCTTCTTCGAGAGTTTTTACTTCCATTGTAACAGGCAAATCTTCATTGATTTTGTCGTTTACAATCTGCTCTACCTGTGCAATTTCTTCTTTTGTCATAGGACGGCTGAAAGTAAAATCAAAACGCATTCTCTCGTTATTGATGTTTGAGCCTTTCTGAGCAACCTGATCGCCTAAAACCTGAACAAGTGCCTGCTGCAAAAGATGTGTAGCAGTATGATACTTTGTAGTTATGTCGGACTGTTCTGCAAGACCACCTTTTGCTTTACCGGCATCAAGAGATTTTGAAGCTTCCTGATGTTTTTTTTCTGCTTCCTTAAAGCCCTCTTCATCAACAGTAAAACCGTTTTCTTCTCCAAGTTCTTTTGTAAGTTCCAGAGGATATCCATAAGTTTCGTAAAGATTGTAAGCTACCTTGCCAGAAATAATTTTTTTAGGATTTTTCATTAAATTTGGAAGAAGTTTCTGGAATTCAGCCTCGCCTTTTTTTAATGTAAGACGGAATTTTTCTTCTTCGGCAGAAAGTTCAGCCTTAATTTTACTGGAATTTTCTTCCAGTTCAGGATAGGCACACTTGAAATTTTCGATAACGGCATCGGCAACATTTCCAAGGAAAGCAGTATCGATTCCAAGTTTCATTCCGTGGCGTACAGCCCTTCTAATAAGGCGGCGCAAAACATAGCCAGCACCAACATTTGAAGGAGAAACACCTTTCGGATCACCTATAATAAACACCGAAGCACGGCTGTGATCTGCAATAATCCTTACGCTTTTATCTTTTTCTTCGTCTGAACCATATTTATAGCCGGAAAGTTCTTCGATTTTTGCAATAATAGGCTGGAATACTTCTGTAAGATAAACGGAAGTTTTACCCTGAAGTATGCAGTTTGTGCGTTCCAAGCCCATTCCTGTATCAACATTCTGTTTTGGAAGGGGAACAAGAGTTTTTTCGTCTACACGATTAAACTGCATAAACACATTGTTCCAGATTTCAAGCCAGTTTTTGCTGTCTGTACCCTTGTTGGAGCCTTCTGGCGGAAGACCTTCCCCAACCCAATAGAAAATTTCTGTATCAGGACCGCACGGACCTGTAGAACCTGCAGCCCACCAGTTATCTTCGGCAGGAAGATAAGCAATTTTATCTTCCGGCATTCCGTTTTCTTTCCAGAAAGTGGCGGCATCTTCGTCCCGGGGAGCGTTTTCGTCTCCTGCAAAAACTGTAACAGAAATTTTACGGGGATCAAGGCCGAGCCATTTTGGGCTTGTTAAAAATTCGTAGGAATAGGCAATGGATTCTTTTTTGAAATAATCGCCTAAAGACCAGTTACCCAGCATTTCAAAACATGTAAGGTGGCTGGGATCGCCAACTTCGTCAATATCACCGGTGCGAACACATTTCTGATAGTCCGTAAGACGGGTACCGGCAGGATGCTTTTCGCCGAGAAGATAAGGAACAAGAGGGTGCATACCGGCAGTAGTAAAAAGAACTGTGGGATCATTTTCCGGAATTAAAGACTGACCGGAAATTTCCACATGATTTTTAGATTTAAAAAATTCAATGTACTTTGATCTTAATTCATTTGCTGTCATAATTTGATTATTTTATTGATTTAGCTTCAATATTTCAATAGAAGAAAATTATGTGTCAGGGCAGGCAAGCATGAATACAAATTCTCATCCACAATCACAGTATAGTTCTGAAAGCACGGTTTTGCACTGAACAGCCGCAACGGCAACGGTGTATTTTCCATTATTCTTCTGCTGTTTTATTCTATTTATTTGAAATTTATGCGTTTTATTGACATTTTATTTTTATTCCGTAAAATTCTGGCCCATGGAAAAAAATAATCAGAAAAACATAGAAATTTTTGAAAATGCGCCTGTTCCCTCTGCCGTTATGAAAATGGCCGTTCCTACAGTTTTAAGCATGATTGTTACTGTCCTTTACAACATGGTAGATGCCTTTTTTGTGGGACTTACAAAAGATGCCAGCAAATTTGCCGCAGTAAACATTGCCACTCCCGTATTCCTGTTTTTTATGGCTGCAGGAAACATTTACGGCATGGGAGGTTCTTCTTTTTTAAGCCGTGCTTTAGGTGAAAAAAAGTTTCAAAAAGTTAAGAACATAAGTTCCTTTAGTTTTTATGCAGGCCTTTTAACAGGAATTGCAGGAGGAATCATAATGCTCACTTTTATGAATCCTATTCTTAATGCAATTGGAACTACAGAAACAACATTTCAGTATACAAAAGACTACCTTTCCGTAATATCTTTCGGCGGTCCTTTTGTAGTTCTGGCCAATGCCTTTACAAACATTATAAGGGGCGAAGGTGAATCTAAAAAATCCATGCAGGGAATGATGATTGGAACGGTGGTAAACATAATACTTGATCCGATTTTTATTCTTGATGAACTTTTTGGAATAAAGCTTCTTGGAATGGGCGTAAAGGGAGCAGCCCTTGCAACTGTTATTGGAAATGCCGTAACAATTTCCATGTATGTTATCCATATTCTTTCAAAACATTCAATTCTTTCTATAAACATAAAAGATTTTAAGGCAAAAGACGGAATTATGAAGCAGGTTTTGATTATAGGACTGCCGGCTAGCCTTACAAACATTTTAATGTCCATGAGTAACATTCTTACAAACAAACTTCTGTCCGGTTACTACTTCCAGGAAGTAACTTCTCCTTCCCTTTTGCCTTTCATTACAAATTTCAGTAACGGAGTTCCTGTTTTTGCCGATGTTCCTACAGCAGGCATGGGAGTTGCCATGAAAGCAAACATGCTGACGATTTTTGTTCAGCTGGGAATTGGCATGGGAATATCACCGTTAATAGGCTACAACTACGGAAGCAGGAATTTTAAAAGATTAAAGTCCATCCTTAAATTTGCCATATTCCTGAATATTCTGGCAGGTACACTGCTTACATCTGTTTATTTTATTTTTACAAAACCTATAATAAGCATATTTTCAAGGGATGCAGCTGTTGTTGCTCTTGGAGAAATAATGCTCAGAGCCTTAATGGTTTCTACACCTGTAATCGGAATTCTCTTTGCCCTTAATTTTGCCTTTCAGGCCATGGGAAAGGGCATACAGTCCCTTATTCTTGCCGTAAGCAGACAAGGACTTATATTTTTTCCGCTTATTTTAATTTTAAACAAGATAACAGGCCTTTACGGAATTATTTATGCCCAGCCTGTTGCAGACATTGTTTCAATAATAATGGCAATAATCATGTTCTCAAAAACCGCAAAAGAATTGAAAACTAACAGCATTCCGGGAGCAGTTTAAAATTTAATCTGCTATACTTTACGCAATTACTGTAAGTTTGTAAAATGAAGGCTATAGAGCGTGAGGGATTGGAAAGGTGCCGAAGGGGAACCTTGGAAAGCCCGGCCCGTAGGGACACGCCCTAAAAATCTATAATTCTTTACAATATCAAAGGAAAAAAAAATGGGAAACAACTACTTTAATTCTATTCCGTGGCGTGAAGCTCGCTTGCAGCTGGGTCACTGCCGTTCTATGGCAAAAGAAGAATTTGCTGACGGCGTTAATGCTCTTAAAGGCAAAAAAATTGTAATTG
>CAMAFU010000073.1 GCA_945833725.1 uncultured Treponema sp. | reverse complement strand
AAGGCGTTCGGAAAATCGGCAGACTTCAGGCTGCTGATTTTCCGAATGGAGCGGATAGCGGAACCCTGGATAGCCTGTTTTTTGGGCTGTTTGATTCCTGAAGCCTGTCGTAAGGAAGCAAACATCCCAAAAAGCCGCCCATATATTTATTTTTTTCCTCAAGATTATTTTCTTTATTTTGTGTCTGGGGTAATATTAGGGTATGAACGGTCAGCTTTGGGCGCTTTTGTACGATTCTTTTTTTAAAATTCTTATTCCCGGTATTTTTACTACTATTCCCCTTACGATTATTTCTTTTTCCTGCGCACTTTTTATTGGTATTTGCACGGCTCTTGTTCAGTTTGCAAATGTTAAGTTCCTTAAAGATTTTGCCAGGTTTTACATTTGGATTATCCGGGGTACGCCGATTCTTGTGCAGCTTTATCTTGTTTTTTACGGTCTTCCTGGTCTTGGTATTATGATTGACCCTTTTCCTGCGGCTGTTCTTGTATTTTCCATTAACGAGGGGGCTTATTCTGCAGAAACCATGCGATCTGCCTTTGAGTCTGTTCCTTCCGGTCAAATAGAAGCTGGCCTTTGTTCCGGCATGAGTTATTTTCAGACTTTCCGGAAAATTGTTCTTCCACAGGCATTTAGAACGGCTTTTCCGCCTCTTTCCAATTCTCTTATTGCCATGGTTAAAGAAACTTCCCTTGCCGCAAATATTACTGTTACAGAAATGTTTATGGCAACTCAGCGGATTGTGGCAAGAACTTATGAACCTCTGGCACTGTACATTGAAGTTGCCCTTATTTACCTTGCTTTTTCCACAATTTTAACGAAAGTTCAGCGGGTAGCCGAGAAAAAAATTAATTTCTTTTCGTAAATCAAGGTCTTTTATATGATTGAAGTTTCTAATCTTTGCAAAAAATTTTCTTCTCTTGAAGTGCTGAAAGGCATAAACTTAAAAATTGAAAAAGGTGATGTTATCTGCATTGTAGGTCCCAGTGGCGGCGGAAAAACTACATTACTCCGGTGTCTTAACTTTCTTGAAAAATCGGATTTTGGCACAATGAATTTTAACGGTGATGTTATTGATATGAGTTCCGTTTCTTCAAAAAAAATACGGGAAATTCGCAGGCAAACCGGCTTTGTTTTTCAGAACTATAATCTTTTTAGAAATAAAACTGCTTTGGAAAATATTACTACAGGGCTTATTTCCGGTTTTGGCATAAAAAAAAGAGAAGCCGAAGAAAGGGGGCTGTTTCTTTTAGAAAAAGTAGGTCTTTTGGACAAGCGTGATTTTTACCCTTCCCAGCTTTCCGGCGGTCAGCAGCAGAGAGTTGGAATTGCCCGGGCCATGGCTGCAAATCCTCAGGTGATTTTTTTTGATGAACCGACTTCGGCGTTGGATCCTCAGCTTACAGGGGAAGTTCTTTCCGTAATAAAAAAACTGGGGGAAGAAGGCATGACTATGGTAATTGTAACTCACGAAATGAACTTTGCAAAAAACGCGGCCGGAGAAATTATTTTTATGGATCAGGGCGTTATTGTTGAAAAAGGCACCCCGGAAAAAATTTTTACTTCTCCGGCAGAAAAAAGAACATGGGACTTTATAAACGGCAAAACAGAATAACAGTTCCGTTTTCCATTGCCCCTAGTCACTTTCCAGCGGATGATTACCGTACTGGAGGGCTATCTGCCGCAACTGCTCCCTGTTCAGCGATTCTTTTTCTTTAAGCATGGCTGCAGGAATGTTATATGCCCTTTCTAAATCTTTTGGTGTAAGAACTTCGTCGGGAGTACCAAGGCTCATATCTCTGTCGGGATAAAAGAGAAGAACAAGATCGGCATATTTTTTTGTAAGGTCCAGTTCGTGCATTGCACAGTAAATTGTAGTTCCTGTTTTTTTTACGAATTCTTTAAGATACGAAAGGCTTTTTTCTTTTTGGCTTTCTTCCATGGCAAACATAGGTTCATCCATAAAAACTGCTGGACTGCCGTATAAAAGGCTGAAAGCAAGAATTGTACGCTGAAGTTCGCCTTTGCTTAAATGAAGGATGCTTCTGTCAAGAAATTTTTCCAGCTCAAAAACTTGAATAGTTTCCTGCAAAAGGGATTTTCCGGTCTTTTTTGATTCTTCCAGAATTCCAGAAGCACTGCCTTTTAATGCACCGTTATTAAAAACATGTTCAAGAAGAACACCTGTTTTTTCGTCGTCTTCAAATTCCACATTCTGATAGATAACGCTGGCCAGAAGATTTTTATCTTCCTGATTAAGGAAAAAAGGATTCTTTCCTAAAAGCGTTACCGAACCTGCACTAGGAGCAATTCTTCCTGAAGCAAGAAGAAGAAAAGTTGATTTGCCGCAACCGTTCTGCCCTACAAGGCTTAAAAAACAGCCGCCTGGAAAACCGGCTGAAAAATGTTCAAAAATTACCGGGGGAACAATCTGGTTTCCGTTTTCGTCCTTATCGTTTTCGACTGGGGGATAGGAAAAAGTTAAATCGTTAAATTCAAGAAAATTCATAGCCAAAGTATAAAAATTTAAAATGCCATTGTAAAGACACCCTTGGTAAACGCATTGGTTGTTATGATAAAATATAATTTAAAACAGGGCTCCCAGTCGCGACTGTTCTGTGCAAAACCATGCTTTTTTACTTATAATGAGATTGCCTATTTTTATTAGCGGGAAATTTTAAATCCTGTTTTTACATTCAGTTTAAAATGTTTTTTCTGTATGAAAAATGAAAAAGTCATGTCCGCTGAAAAATTTTCCATAAGGCCGTTTTTTAAAATAAAATCACTTCCACTGCCCAGCGTAAAAGGGAATTTTCCCCTAAAAGAAAAATTTCCGTTCAAGGAGATTTTCTGTTTTACAAAAGATGTTTCCGAAAGGGGCGGATATTGCCTATGTGAAGAAGTAAACGACCAGCTGTGTTTTTTAATTTTTCCGTAAAACCCTGAAGAAATTTCGTAATATTTTTCTGGGACAGAAACCGAAGACGGCACATAACCTGCGGCAATAATATTATTAACGCACAGATTCCCCTTAAAAGAAAAATAATCCGACTCTCCAAGAAAACCGGAATTTATTTTTAAAAGACTTACAGTTTCGCCTTCCTTTTCGCCGAGGACTTTCCATGTCTGAGTTAATCCTGCTCCCAGCCGGACATTAAATTTTCCAAGGGAAAACATTATCTGCGGGTTTATTTCCCCCTGCTCCACTATTTTTATTTGGGAAGATGAAATTCCTATAAGGGGTATTTGATAAGGTGATACACATGATGTGGGAATTGCAAAATATTTAACATCAACAAGGAAAAAAGGAAAAACTATCCGGCAGGCAGAATTTATCCAGATGCTTTTAATTTTCCATGGGCTTTCGTGAATTCCTGCCATTACAAGGGTTTTAAAACAGGGCATTTGAAATGAAAATTCAATGCTGCCGGCAAAATACCGTTTTTTTTCAAAATCAAGGCCACATTTTTGAAGTGAGGAAGTTTTTCCTTCAAGAAAAAAACTCCCGGAATTAAGGGAAAATTCCATAAAACTTCTGGAAGAAAATTTGATTTTAGATGCCCCCGAAACAAAACAATTTCCATCTTGCGTAACAAAAGAATAAAACCTGCACGGAATGTTTGCCAGAGAAAAACTGCTGCCTGCATACAGGGAAAGCGGCTGCACTGAAGAAGAAACAGAAGGCAAGGAAACCCCAAGCCCTGAACTCCATGAAAAACTTTTTACAGTTGCACTTGAAAGAGATGAAGGAACAGGATTTTTTAACCGGGAAATTACCCTCGAAAAACTTAACATTCCTGCCTTTAACTGAAATACCGCTTTTTCTGCAGGAATAGAACAGGAAATGCCGTATTTAAATTTATACTCTCCCCCCTCACCTGTAAAAGCAGAAAAATTGAAAAACTGTCCGAAAGATGACCGGGGAATATTTATGTATCCGCAGACTTCTGCTTTTGAAAAGTTTGCCTTAATTCCGCTGTTTCCTGAAATATAGTTTTTTTGCTTTGCATCCTGCTGAAAATTAAAAGAAGAAGAAAAATCCAGCCTTTTAAAATTAAAAGGTTTTTCCCCTGCAAAAGCCAAACCAGACAACAAAACAATGAAAATCAATTTATGGAAAAATTTCATACAAAGAAAATATTTCCCTGAAAAAACAAAAACAGACAAAAACCAATTTTTATAACAGAAAATTATTATTAAAAGTCAATTCCGCACCAGGCAATGGAGGGGCAGCCGCAGGCTGTTGCACAGCAATGGAGCGATAGCGGAACCCCGGAACTGCCGACGGCAACTTCGTTGCCGGGGTGCCCGTATCTTTAAAATGTAAATCCGGGAAAAATTGAACAGATTGTAAAAGGCTGTTGTTTTCTGTAAAATACCCTTATGGTTATTGCTTCTATAGATATGAAAGACGGACATGTTGTCCAGTTAAAAAACGGAAAAGATCTTGTTCTTCAGCGGGATGACAGTGCAGCTCTTATTTCTGAATTCAACAAATTCGGAGAAGTTGCCGTTATCGATTTGGATCAGGCACTTAGAAATACTGATGAAAAAGGCAACACAAAAAATACTGAACTTCTTAAATCCCTTCTTCGAAAAGGCAATGTTCGTGTAGGTGGCGGAATTCGTTCTGTAAAAAAAGCCCGGGAATTAATAAGCCTTGGAGCAGAAAAAGTTATAATCGGGTCGGCTGCATGGAATTCGTCGCCTGTGGAAGGACAGTCCCCTCTAAACGAAGAATTTCTTTCTGAGCTTGTTGAGGCTATAGGCCGTCAGCGCATAATTATTTCTGTAGATGCAATTCACGGTAAAATTGCCGTTAAAGGTTGGACAGAAACAGTAAATGTTTCCCTCGTAGAAGGAGCAAAACTTGCAGAAAAATACGCTTCGGAACTCCTTTTTACATGTGTTGAAAAAGAAGGGTGCATGGAAGGTACAGATATGGAAGCCGTAAAAGCTCTCCGCTCTGCCGTAAAATGCCGTGTTGTTGCTGCTGGTGGCGTTAATAGCCTTGAACAGATTGTTCAACTGGAAAAAATGGGGTGCGATGTTCAGCTGGGAATGGCTCTTTACACTGGTGCTGTAAACTTAAAGGATGCTTTTATAAACTGTCTTAATTTTGAAAAAACAGACGGTCTTATTCCTGTTATTGCCCAAAGTCCTGCTGGCGAAGTTTTGATGATGGGTTACTCAAATAAAGAAGCCTTTGAAAAATCTTTTGATACTGGAAAACTTACATTTTTCAGCCGCACAAAAAACAGACTTTGGACTAAAGGTGAAGAAAGCCACCATTATTTAGACTTAATAAAAATGAGGGCCGACTGCGACAGAGATACTGTTCTTGCGACAGTTTATCCTAACGGCGGTGTGTGCCACACTGGTTCTTTTACATGTTTTTCTTCTGAGGCGGATGCAAAATCCAATCTGGAAAGGCTTTATGCAATTGTTGCAGAAAGATTTGCAAACCCAAGACCGGGAAGCTACACTGCAACTTTGGACGGAAAGCGTGTCCGCGAAAAAATAATGGAAGAAGCAGAAGAACTTACCGACGAAGCTGAAACCAAAGACGATTTTATTTGGGAAGCTGCCGACCTTGTTTATTTTATGACAGTTTTAATGTATAAAGAGGGCGTTACCTGGCAGGATGTTTTTCATGAACTGGATCGCCGACACAAAGAAAAATAAATTTGCTTTTGACATCTACCGGCTCATGAGCACTATTGATGAACCAGCCAAAACTACGAATTTTTCCTGATTGTGCAGAAGTTCCTCTTTTCCAGGGGGAAGAATGGAGTTCAGGGTGTCTATTGATGTATCGGCAACCCTGTACCATTTTGTTCCGTTTCCTGGAGGAGGGAGAGTAACTGTTCTGTCGTGATTATCCATATTGAAGGCAATGTAAAAATCGTTGTCGTTTATTTTGCCTGTTTTTCCGCCAAGCCTAAATCCTAAAAAGCGGTCCATTTTGTTCCAGTCAGGGTTTTTCCCTTCCAGACTGAACCATGAAATATCAGGTATCCCGTTTTCGCCTTTTTCTTTTTCTCCAGAAAAAAATTCTTCCCGTAAAAAAACAGGATGACTTTTCCGCAGCGAAATAAGCAGCCTTACAAATTCAAAAAGGTCAAAGTGGTTCTTTACATTTTTCCAGTTGAAGTAACTTATTTCGTTATCCTGACAGTACGCATTGTTATTTCCGCCTTGAGTACGCTGAACTTCATCACCTGCCACAATCATAGGCGTTCCTTGCCCAAGTAAAAGTGCCACGAAAAAATTTTTAATTTGACGAAGCCTTATTCCCTGAATTTTCGGATTAACGCACTCTCCTTCAAAACCGTTGTTGTAACTTAAATTATTGTCTGTGCCGTCCCTGTTGTCTTCGCCGTTCTGTTCGTTATGCTTTGTATTGTAGGAAACAAGGTCGTTAAGGGTAAAACCGTCGTGGGCAGTAACATAATTTATTGAATTAAAAGGTTTTCTTCCGCTGGAAAAATAAATGTCGCTGGAACCGGAAAGTCTTGTAGCAGCTTCTGTAGCAAGAGATTCATCGCCCCGTACAAATTTCCGTATTCCGTCGCGGAATTTATCGTTCCATTCGCACCATCTTCCTCCAGGGAAGCAGCCCAGCTGATACGCACCTCCGCAATCCCACGGTTCAGCAATAATTTTTGTATTCCGCAAAACTGGGTCTTCGCTTATACGGCGAGTTAAAGGACTTTCTCCATTTATAAAGCCTTTTTCGTCCCGGGTAAGGATGCTTGCCAAATCAAAACGGAAGCCATCTACATGCATTTGAGTTACCCAGTACCGCAGACATTCAACGATAAAATCAGAAACAACAGGATGACCGCAGTTTACCGTATTTCCGCAGCCGGAAAAATTTGCATAGTATTCTTTGTGGTCGTTTACAAGCTGATAGTAAATTGAATTGTCAAATCCTTTAAAATTAAGGGTAACACCTTTTTCGTTTCCTTCGGCAGTATGATTAAATACAATATCCAGAATAACTTCTATTCCAGCTTTGTGCAGGGCTTTTACCATATCTTTAAATTCATTTACACAGGCACCTGGCCGCCGGTCAAAAGCATAAGATGATTTTGGCGCAAAAAAGGCAATTGTGCTGTATCCCCAGAAATTTACATTTTTTCGCCCGGTTTTAGGATTTATATTGCAATTTTCAAATTCATCAAATTCCTGGACAGGCAGAAATTCCACGGCTGTAATTCCCAGTTCCTTTAAATATGGAATTTTTTCTATAAAGCCTTTATATGTTCCTGCGTAAGAGCAGCCAGAAGATGAAGAAGCCGTAAAACCTTTTAAATGAGTTTCGTAAATCACTGTTTTGCTTAAAGGAATGTTCAGCGGTTTATCGCCATTCCATTCATAGGAAAAACCGTCTACAACAACACATTTAGGAAGTTTTTCTACAGGACATACTTTTCCGTTTACGAGATTTTTAAAAAGCGAACCTGATGTAAGAGCCTTTGCCATAGGGTCAAGAAGAAAAAAATTTTTGTTGAAGCGGTGGCCTTCCGAAGGTGAATAAGGGCCGTCGACCCTGTAAAGATAAAGAGCACCGGGTTTAAGGCCGGAAACAAAAACATGCCACAAATCGCCGGTTTTATTTATTTTTGGATCAAGGGGAATTGATTTATAGGGAGCTGAATCATCACTTTTTTTAAAAAGCTCAAGACTAACAGATGTTGCATTACGGCTGAAAACACAAAAATTAACACCGCCGTCAATATATGAAGCCCCCTGCATATAGGGGAAACCAGGCAAAATTCTCATAAAGTCCATAGAAAAACTTTATCACATTTCATAATTTTTTTGGTAGAATTTTTTGTTTATATTTGCAGCAAACATCCGTATTTTCTTGACCGCTATGATAGAGAAGTATAAGAAATTTATACAGGATACGGAGAATTTGTGTTAGGTTGATGGCGCAGTGGGGTGCATGTGTTACAAGAAAAAATCCTCCGAAAAATTTTCTCAAAAAATGTTCAGTG
>CAMAFU010000072.1 GCA_945833725.1 uncultured Treponema sp. | reverse complement strand
GGCGAAAAAATAACTGTACGAAACGGTGAAAATTTAACATCATGTATTCCTCTGTCATCTTTAAAATCGCCTTTTTCAACTTTGGAATTTATTTCCGGCGGAGAAAATGTTTCCTGTGCCATGGTAAAAAAATCTAGCAGTCAGCTTTTAAAAACTTCTACCTTAGATGGAATATCTCCTGTTTATCCTTACAAAATTGATCCTGGTCTTATTGTGAAGTGGCCGGAAAAAAACTGGAGAAGCCGGGAATATGAGCTTTTTGAGTGGGACCGTTTTGAAGGCATTCTTTTTTTTGATATAAAAGATTACGCACTGCAGGATGATTTTTTTAAAAGACTTGCATTTTTTGTTGAAAAAAAAGGGTATAGGGGAAAGTTGCTTTCTGATGAATTTCTTAACGGAAAGCATGGGTACAACGCTCACGATTACCGAGCAAAAGACTTGGCTCTGTTTTTTGAAACTGCCAAAAAAGAAAATTTTCCTCTAAATCAGAAAGAATGTCTTTTACAAGAAATTTTGCTTAAAAATGGTGTTATTGTCCTAAATGAAAACGGATCCATAACAGAAGGAAAAGGTGCCGTTATTTCCATCAGCCGGGAAAGTCCTGATTATCTTAGAAATACTTTTGTTGCTCACGAAGGCTGGCACGGAATTTATTTTGTGGACGAAGATTTCAGAAATATTGTATCGTCGGTTTATTATTCTCTTATGGCCTGTGATCCTTTGGCTCTGGAATTTTTAGTCCGCTATTTTGAAGTTACTCCCTCTTTAAATTACGATACATCTGATGAATATCTTTTAAAAAACGAATTTATGGCATATATGTTGCAGAGACCTGTAACTCAAATTGAAAAATACTATGTTGATATGGCAAAAAGAGACCATGCCCAGTCTAAGATGAAAGAACTTGCAGACTACATAATAGAAACTTCTGCCCAAAGTTTTGTAGGAAGTGCCGGAATGTTGGAAGATTATGTATTATCCAGATGGAATCTTTCAGGCGGAAGAGTCTGGCTTTTAAGCCGATAAAGTTAAATATCGATGTTAAAGGAGCGTTCTGCAGCAACAGTTGTAAGGGGACCGTGGCCTGGCATAATGGTAGTGTCTTCGTTTTCTGTAAGAATTTTTTGTTCAATTCCCCGTTTTAAGATGATTTTTGAATAATTGGAATTTGTAGGACCAATTTTACCGGCTCCAATAACATCCCCTGTAAAAAGAACGCTTTCAATTTTATAAACCATTGAGTCTGGAGTATGACCGGGAACAGAAAAGTAAAAAACATCCAGACCGCAAAGGTTAAGTTTGCCTTCGCCTCCAATTACATTTGTCTGAAAACCGGCAATTTTTGATTCGGCACTGTAAATTTCAACCTGATAGATTTTTAAAAGTGTAGTTAATCCCCGAATGTGTCCCGGATGGTTGTGAGTAATAAGTACAGCCTTTGGAATATAACCGTTGTCTTCGAATTGGTTTATCATCTCTTTTGTAATTTTCCCCGGATCAATAATTAAGGCTTCTTTTGTATGTTCATTTACCACAACATAACAGTTTGAAAGGGTTTCTATAGTTATGTGAAAGTATATTTTCATTTTTCAGTACTCCTTAATTTTCTTTAGAATAGTCTAATTCATTAAATCCGGTGAACAGGGCACTGCCGCGACTGTCGAAAATTGCTTCGTTGGTGTTGGAAAGCTTATAGGAAACATTGTTCTGCTGTACCTGTTCAAAAACTGTATTTTTTACATTGCAGTTTCGTATTGATGTATCGACAAGCTGTGCACGGATAAACCGGCTGTTGTAAAGGGATGAGTCATCGAAAGAAGACTGATAGGCAGAAATTCCGCAGAAATTGTTGTGAATTAAGTCTGAGCCTGTAAAAAGTACATGGATAAGTTTTGCACCGGCAAAAGAAGTAAACTGAATGTTGCTTTCCAGAAGGTTGCAGTCGGTAAAAACTGCAAAATCAAATTTACACATTCTGAATCTAAGTTTTGAACACCGAAGTTCCTGAAAAAAACAGTGACTGAAATTGCATCCGTAAAATTTTTTGCCGTTGAATGCTGAGGATGGAAAAGTTATTCCCGGACAGTTTAAGCCTATTATTTTTTCCCTGTTATAAATGTAGTCAAAAAGGCGTTTTTTTGCTTCTTCTGGATTTGGCGTGTGCTTGTAGCAGAAGCCTGAATTTTCGATTAAATTTCCGTTATCGTCTACTGCTGATATGGAACTTTTTTTGCAGTTTTCGCAGGTACACTGATTATTTAAATACATAAGTTAATTCTATGTAATTGAATGATTTTAATCAAAGGGGTAAACTTTGCTTATGTGCAAAAAATGCGGTAAAACAATCGAAACAAAAGAAATTTTCAGAACATCGGTCTGTCCTTTTTGTGGTGCTGATTTACACAGCTGCATCAACTGCAAATTTTATGCTCCCGGAAGTCATTATGACTGTCATGAATCTGTAGAAGAAGCTGTTTATGACAAGGAAAAGGCAAATTTTTGCGATTATTTTTCTGTAAATTCTAATCCGGCATCGGTGGAAAGTAATTTTTTAGAAGAACAAAATAAAAACAGACAGGCCTTTAATTCCCTTTTTAAAAGTTAAATATTATGGCTGGTGTTGATTTTGCATTTTTAGACAGTGGAACCGGTGGAATTCCATATATGCTTTCTCTTGCAGATAAACAAAAGTCGGCTTCTTGCGTTTATCTCGGCGATACAGCTCATTTTCCTTATGGAGAAAAATCTTCTGAACAAATAAAAGAATGTGCTTTTATGGCCGTGAAGTTGATGATAAAAAAATGGAATCCTAAAACTATAATCATAGCCTGCAATACAATTTCCGTTACGGCTCTGGATTTTCTTAGAAAAGAATTTCCTTCTGTTCCTTTTGTGGGAACTGTTCCTGCCATAAAACTTGCTGCAAAAGTTACTAAAAACAAAAGAATAGGGTTTCTTGCAACAAGGGCTTCTGTAAATCATCCTTACAGCCAGCATCTTATTGATGAATTTGCAGGAAACTGTACTGTGTTAAGGCGAGGCGACCCTCAGTTAGTAGAATTTATCGAAAAAAAGTATTTTAAGGCTACAAAAGAAGAAAGAATTGCCGGCATAAAGCCTGCACTGGATTTTTTTATTGAAAACGGCTGCGATACAATTATTTTAGGGTGCACCCACTTTACTCATGTGGCAAAATTGATGCAGGAAACTGCCGGTGAAAAAATAAAAATTATAGACAGCCGGGAAGGTGTTTCTAATCAGGCATTAAAAGTTGAAAAGGAATTCTGCCTTACAAACCGTGAATTGAATCCGGCAGAAAAAGACTGTTCCCCTGTTGCGGAGAACAAATCTTTTTTTGTTACAAAAGCTGGAATTCCTGAAACTGAAGAATATAAAATTCTTTGCAGCAGTTTAGGAATTCCTTGGGGAGGAATTGTCAACTTTAGTTGAGTTTTTCTGCTATTGCGTCGATGAACTCCCAGCTGTTTACGATTTTTTCGGCTTTTGGCTGGGCAAGAAGGGCCAGGTCTCCTGTCATTACTCCGCTTTCGATTGTATCCAAAGTAGCTTTTTCAAGTTTTTTTGCAAAATCCACTAAGTCCTGGGTTCCGTCCAGTTCGCCTCTTTTTGCAAGGGCACCTGTCCAGGCAAAAATAGTTGCAACCGGGTTTGTGGAAGTTTTTTCGCCTTTAAGGTAGCGGTAGTAGTGCTTCTGAACAGTTCCGTGGCTTGCTTCATATTCAAACTCGCCGTTTGGAGAAACAAGAACTGAGGTCATCATGGCAAGGGATCCGCAGGCAGAGGCAATCATGTCGCTCATAACGTCTCCGTCGTAGTTTTTGCAGGCCCAGAGCATTCCGCCTTCGCTTTTCATTACCCTGGCAACTGCATCGTCGATAAGGGTGTAGAAATATTCAATTCCGCATTTTTCAAACTTTTCCTTGAATTCTTCGTCGTAGATTTTCTGGAAAATTGCCTTGAAGTTTCCGTCGTAGGTTTTAGAAATGGTGTCTTTTGTTCCAAGCCAGCAGTCAATTTTCTGATCCAGAGCATAGTTGAAGCAGCAGCGGGCAAAACTTTCGATGGAAGCATCCAGATTGTGGATTCCCTGAATTATTCCAGGCCCTTTCATAACCTGAATGGTCTTGCGAATTTCTTTTCCGTCTTCACCTGTAAATACCAGTTCTGCTTTTCCGGCACCAGGAGTTTTTATTTCGCAGTTTTTGTATACATCGCCGTAGCCATGCCTTCCAAGAACGATAGGCTTTTTCCAGCTGGTAACATTGCAGTGTATGTTCTTTACGAAAATAGGTGCGCGGAAAATAGTACCGTCCAGTTCACCTCGGAGGATTCCGTTTGGAGATGGGGTAAGCTGCTTTAAGTTGTATTCTTCCATTCTTGCAGCGTTGGAAGTGATGGTGGCGCATTTTACTCCGACCCGGAGTCTTTTTATGGCATCGGCTGCTTCGTAAGTTACCTTGTCGTCTGTGTCGTCCCGGTGTTTGAGTCCCAGATCGTAATATTCAGTTTTAAGGTCTACATAAGGTTCAAGAAGTTTTTCTTTGATTACAGCCCAAAGAACTCTTGTCATTTCGTCGCCGTCAAGTTCGGCTATGGGGTTTTTCATCTGTATTTTAGACATAATGTTTCCTCTGTATTGTCGTTTTGACATTGGATTTTTATTGTCTGCAATTATACTAAATTACTTTTTTTTGTGGAATTGAAAATATTAAAGTTTATAGGATATCCGCATTAGTTGATGAGAAAAATTGGGGTGCGATGGTGAAAAAAATAACATTCTGCAGAAAAAATTTGTGTTAGGCAATGGAGCAACGCCGAAGGCGTTTTCCGCAGGAAAATGAAGCGATAGCGGAATTGCGGAACTGCCGCCCCGTGCTTGCACGGGGAACACCCAAACTTTTAATAATGGAAAGACGAGCCTCCGATAAATTCCCGGACTATGGACTGTTTTGGTATGTAATTGTCCGGAATTTGATGGAAGTTGTTCAAAAAATTTATAAGACGGCTGGCAGCAGCATATTCTTTTTGGTCTGGTGTTACGCAGCTTAAAAGAGGCACTGCGTAGACTTTTAACACGGAAAGTTCGTAGTCTAAGGCTGTGTTAAGAACTGCGTCGGCATTGTTTTGGAATGGGAAAATATGGAGACTTTCGCCTTTTCGCACATTGTCCCACATTGAAATTGTTTCTGCAGCGGATTTTCCTCTGTAGCGGGCGTCTCGGACTATTCTGCGGATAAGCCTGTTGTCGCTGGTGGAAATTCGTGTGTGGTCGTTTAATGTAAGCTGTGTTAGGGCACTTAAGTATATTTTGAACTTAAATTCTTTTTTTACTAAAGGCGTCAACTTGTCGTTTAAGCCGTGGATTCCTTCGATAATGAGAATGTCGTTTTTTTGAAGGAGCATTTTTTCTCCTGTATAGTATCTTTCGCCTAAATCAAAATTATATGAAGGAATTTCGACTTCTTTGCCTTCAAACAGGTCGTTGAGGTTTTTGTTAAGCAATGCTATGTCTAAAGCTTCCAGACATTCATAGTCGTAGTTGCCGTTTTCGTCTTTAGGATTCTGACTTCGACCTACATAATAATTGTCCAGACTGATTATTTTTGGGTTATAGCACAAGGCTGTAAGGTGAAGGGCAAGCTTTTTTGCTGATGTAGTTTTGCCTGATGAGGAAGGCCCTGCTATAAGGACAGCCTTTACATTTTTTCTGTCGTAAATTTGTTTTGCAACCCGGGCATAATTTTGAGACTGGAATGTTTCTGTAATGTCGATAAAGTCGTTTATTTTCCGCCTGGAAACAAGGGCATTTAAATCGGAAACAGAGGAAACTCCGACTCTTTTACCCCAGTCTTTATATTCTTTGAAAATCTGGAAAATTTTTGGATTGTCGGAATATGGCTCAATACCGTTTTTGCTTTCTGGAAACCTTAAAAGCATGCCGTTTTCGTATTTCATAAGGTCAAAATAAATTAAGTCTTTTGTTGAAGGCAGTGTCGGTTCGTAGTATATGTCGGTGTATTCTTCTAAAGATGTGGTAAATACTATTGATTTACAGTTGAATTTCAACTGCTTTACGGTGTCTTTAAGGCCTTCTTTTTCAAAAATTTCATTGGCCTGATTGTACGGAAGATAGCCTGGAATAAATTCACTGTCATTTTTTATGATTTTTTTCATTTCAGCTTTTAAAAGCTGCGTGTCGCCGGAAGTTATTGTTTTGTTTTCCAGAGTGTAAAAGTAGGCATTTCCAAGACTGTGACCTATTATAAGTCTGTTTTCTGGAAAAATTCTTTGGCAAGCTAAAGTCAATACAAAGCAGAGGGAATTTTTGTATATGGAAAAGCCTTCTTTTGAATCCAGATAAACAGGTTCAATAACGGCATCAAACTGCACTTGAGATGAAAGGGGAAAAATCTGATTGTTTATTTTAAAAGCTGCAACTACAGATTTTTTGTTGAATAGGGGAAGGAGCTGCTTTCCAGAAACTCCTTTTTCCATTTGAATTTGTTTTTCCTGTGTGTCTTTTATTGTAAGTGTTATCATGACTTTATTATATTACCCTTTCTTTCAATATGCAAACACGGGGAAATCAAGGCTTCGGTAAATCTGACTTTATGCTTCTTTTGAAAATGATTTTTTTAATTTTATTCAGTATTCGTTTTGACAGCGGTGTTCCGTATTTTGTAACAAAGGACTGTGTTGCCTGATCCAAGGGATAAGAATTGCCGAATTTTGTTTTTATTTCGTCCCAGTATTTTATTATGTACACATACATATCGCTTTTTGTTCTGCCTTTAAAATAGGCCATGGTATGTGATTTTTCGATTACTTTTATAACTGGAAGATAGACTGTAAGAAACCAGGAAAGAATTGCTTTT
The DNA here is from genome assembly GCA_945833725.1 of uncultured Treponema sp. Classification (GTDB taxonomy): domain Bacteria; phylum Spirochaetota; class Spirochaetia; order Treponematales; family Treponemataceae; genus Treponema_D. The sequence goes on along the minus strand of CAMAFU010000072.1, from coordinate 1,118 downwards.
TCTATGGGAATTTCGTCTGCAATATTCATGTTGATGTAATATTTGTGCGTAAGGATGTGATTGTAAATTACATCGTACTGGCCTGGAACAGAAAAATCCAAGCCCCAGAAATCTGTAATGTCGCCAAAGGAAGTTTCGCTGTAAAATACCCGCTTTTCGTAGTTTATGACTTGCTTTGTCATTTTTGCAAGGGAGTCGCCGGGGTTGAGTTTTATTTCGCTTTGCAGGCTTACAACTTCGCCGTCAATAAATTCAATTCCCTTTGCCTTTGCTACAGAAACGCGGTGATTTCCATCCCGGACAAAATATACTCCACCCAGTTCATAAAGAGAAATTGGGGGAAGATTTATGTCTTTAAGATGAGCCATGTCAATGTGTTCCCATCTTGTTTTTAAATGCATTCTTTTTGGGAAAAACCTGTTGTCAAAATCCTGGTATCTTGATTCGCTTCCTACAATAAGGTTTACAGGAACGGTTTTCATTCCCAGATAAGTTTCGTTTTTTGGTTTAAGAAGTTTTTTTATGTCTGAAAATGATATTAAAGTTGCTTCATCGGGATTGAGGAAGTGCTGAATTTCATTAAAAAGAGCCTTATTTCTGGCTTTTGAGAAATCTTCATTTGTTTCGGTTACGAGAAGGCCGTTTTCCATTGCTTTATCCTTAAAATTAAACATAAAACTTTAAAATGTGTACATGTTTCTGTAAAAAAATTATAAATTTTCGAAGTTCAATACATAATGACTGTAGGCATTTATTACTGTTGTTGATTTATTGTTGGGAAAATCAATTTTTGTAACTCTTTCATCGTTTGCATCATAAAGATGAATGTGCCCGTGAATCATATATGACGGCGTAAAAAACTTTAAAAATCTGTTGAAACATTCAAAGCCCTGATGACACGGATCTTCTTTGTCGTGAACATGTCTTGGAGAAGCATGGGTTAAAAAAATATCAACAAATTTTCCGTAACGGATTTTATTCCATATAAGACCAGGAATAAGTTTTAGAAGATGAACGGTCATTTGGAATTCCGTGTACTGGTTAAGTCCCCTGTTATATTTTTTTGAGCCGGATACTCCAGAAATAAGAAGCGGCCGGATTTTTTTTGTTTTTGCATC
>CAMAFU010000071.1 GCA_945833725.1 uncultured Treponema sp. | reverse complement strand
GCCGCCTTTTCCTCCCACTTGGTCGGCGCAGACTTCGTTACTCGGTTCAGAAATTGAATGTAAAATTTTACATGGGGATTTAAAAAAAAGAAAAGCCAACTCCCGGACTTGAACCGAGTACCTGCTCGTTACGAGGGAGCTGCTCTACCAGGTGAGCTAAGTTGGCTTGTGTTGATATAATCTATCAAAAAACGGAGGGAGATTCAAGGGGAGATGTTAGCGGTTTGTTTTTGTGTCTACTATCCGTTTCATGTCGTTTATGTTTGTTACAATCATGCTTGATTCAAATATTTCGATTTTGCGGCTGGATACGAACCTGTTCAGTTCATCTCTTGTAATTTCCTGAGAAAGTCCTGCCCAGTGGGCTACATCCTGTATGGTAACATTAAACCTTCTCTGGCGGTCGTTGGGATTGGAAACCGCATTCATTTCATCCAGCATACAGAATACTTCGGCAAGTCTGGCCTGATAGTCTTTTATTACAAGAATTTTAAAACGCCGTTTCTGGTCATAAATTCTTTTGCAGAACAGTTTAAGAATATTAAGGGCTATTTGAGGGTTGCCCATTATAAGAATTTCAAAATTTTCCTTGTTGAATTCCAGACATTGAACATGACCTGCGGCAAGACATGTTGCTGAGCGGGGAGAATTATCCAAAATGGCCATTTCACCGAAAAATTCCCCTGGTTTAAGGATATCTAGATTTTTATTTTGACCGTTAACGCATTTTACAAGCTGAACATTTCCTTTTTGAATAAGATAAAATCTATCTCCCGGTTCAAATTCCGTAATAATTACCTGACCTGGCTCGTATTTTTTTGCAAAGCGGCTGAATGCCGGAAGTTCAAAAATTTTAAGGGAAGTGTCGCTGGCTGTTTCGTCGTTTAAGCTTGAGTTGGAAGATAACTGGCTTAAATGTTTTGCCCGGGCATTTGCCGTATTGTACATTTTTATTATTGTTTCTTTGTTTTCTGTTTTAGGGTATCGCTTAAGGTAATTCATACAGACATCGGCACAACTTCTCCAGCTTTCATCCTGAAAAAAAGCTTTTGCCACACTTAACATTCCCGATTCCTGATTTATGCTTAAATCTTTGTTAAGGATGCTTTCTATTTTTTTGTGTATTGCTCTAAGCTGATTTGAAAATACACGGAGCATTTTCATAATTACGGTTTTATTGGAGGAAAAAATCGACTCAAATTCCTGAACTGTCATTGCAACACAAACAGAATCCATAATGACAGTAGCCGTTTCTTCCCGAGGAAAGTGCCCTAAGGCAGACTTTACACCGAAAAACTCACCGGTTTTAATTTGTTCTGTAACAGGAAGATTTGATTCCATATCGACAGTGGAAACAACAACGCAACCTTTTTGCAGGATGAAAATGCGTTCATCCCTGTCGCCGGAAAAATAGATTATTGAACCTTTGGAGTAGGAACATACCTTTGGCATAGTGATTCTCCCCTGTATGATATGCTTTACGGTTGTAAAACACAGTGGACATTTTTATTTTGCCGTATTTTGCCTGACTGCTTAACGACAGAAAGATTATATCATAATTTTTTTTTATATGCTATATTTTGAGTATGATTGATTTGCATACTCACTCTACTGCCTCCGATGGAATTTTGTCTCCAAAAGAACTGGCACTGTATGTTTCCGAAAAAAATATTTCAACATGGGCGTTAACTGACCATGATACTGTTTCCGGTTTGAGTGATGCTGCAAAAACCTGCAGTACCCTTGGCATTAATTTTATTCCCGGCATTGAACTTAACATTGAATGGAATACTGGAGAATTTCATCTTTTAGGACTTGGACTTTGCCGTATTTCTCCTGAGCTGCAGGAAGTTATTGACTTTCTTACGGAAAGCAGGGAAAACAGAAATAGAATTATTATTCAAAAAATGAATGACGCTGGATTTGATTTTACTCTGGAGCAAATAAAAGAAGCATTTCCATTTTCCCAACTGGGGCGTCCTCACTTTGCTGAATTTTTTGTGCAAAAGGGGATTGCGAAAAACAGGCAGGAAGTTTTTGCAAAATATCTGGCAAACGGAAGAGCCTGGTATGCTGCCCATCAGGGAGTAAATTTGGAAAAGGCTGTGCATGCTGTAAAAACTTCTGGAGGAGTGGCTGTATTGGCTCATCCTATGTCGCTTTATGTAAGCTGGAAAAATATGCCGGATGTAATTGCGAAAATTAGGGATACAGGAGTTATGGGGCTTGAAGCTTTTCATCCTGGAGCAAGAAACAGCGAATGTTTCCGGCTTGCAGAACTTGCAGAAAATCTTGGAATGTTTGTAACGGCTGGAAGCGATTTTCACGGAAAGTCCGTTAGGGCAGACAGGCATATTGGACGCACCATAGGAAACAGAAAAATCGAAGACAAATTCTGGGACGAAGAGTTAAAGCCTGCTTTGGGCGGAAACTTTGATTTTAAAAATACCGATTTTTTTTAAAGCTGGATGTTTACGATATTTCCAGTTTCTGGCATTGCACCTGCAAGTCCGTAACCTGTAGCTTCTGCTTTTTCCATTTCAAATTGAATCTGGCTCTGGTATTTTTGAATAAGACTTTCCATTTGATTCTGGTTTAGGCCGTCCTGTTCTGTATATTCTTTCTGTGCTGGCTGATTTCTCATTGTTATAAGCTGATTAAGAAGTGAATTTAAAATCTGGATTTTGCTTACGGAAATTCCTCGTGTACTGTCGCTGGAAGGAACTCCGGAAATATGATCAAACTGAGAGTATATTACGGCATTTGGCGTAACTGGAACATAAAGTTTTCCTGACGCACCTGAGATAATATTGCTGTAAGAATAGGCATTTAATGAAAGTGAACCGACCATAACATTTCCTCATATAAATTTTCGGAAAAATAAAAAGAAATGTTAGTTTTTTATAAAATATCTGAATATGAATATGGAGGGGAAAGCCTTCCCCTGGCTCCCAAGCAAGTCGCTCCGCGAATCGTCCCTGCAAGCAGTGCCGTTTCTCTTCGCTTTGTTGCTTGTCCGCCACCCCTTCTCCTAGGGCTCTGCCCTAAAACCCGTTTCTGTTATTTTTTTAAAGAAAGGACAGCATCAACCTCTTTTTGTGTAAGACGGACATTCTGGCACTTTATCTGGGTTTCTGTTTCTTTTTTGCAAGACTGGATTTTTTTAAGAAGTTTATCTTTTGAAAACTGAGTATATCGGACTGTGGTGTTTTTTTTTGAGCTGTTATTTTGAACAAGAGTATCGAGTTCTTCTTGAGATATTGAAACGGATTCCATCATAATGCTGCCTCTAAGGTGTCTTTAAGGCCAAAAAAGTTTTAACCTTAAGAAATATTTTCTTATAATAACGGGTATTAGTCAAACTGTTTCGACCAGGCCGACAAAAGTTCTTCAAGATTTTCTTCTTTTCCTTGTGGCTCTGTTTTTATGGCGGAACTTAAATACGGAAAAATAACACGCTCTTTAAGGCTTTCCCAGCGGCCTGGCAGGGAAATTGGGGCGGAAAGCATCTGCTCTGTAGGCAGGTTTCCAAGAATGCTTCTGTAAAAAGTTGGAAAAATATGCTCGTTTACAGCCTTTATTGAAGAAAATCCTGATGCAACTCCAAAAGTTGATGTATCCAGATGCATTTTATTGTCCCGCTCCAGCATGGCTTTCTGTGCATTTTCGGTAAAAAACCACTTTATGAATGTTTCTGCATATTTAAGTTTTTTAGTTTTTTTGTATATGGCAAGAGAAACAATGTCATCTTCTATGGGAAGACCGTTTTTTACAGAAATCCATCTGTAGTCAATGTTGCCCAACTGTTCAAAGGATATGTTGAAAAAACTGGAACTTGTGGTAAAGGCAAAAAGAGTTCTGTCCTGTGCAATCTGCCTGTATTTTGGCGTGTAAAGGTATTTAAATTCAAAATCCTGTTCTACAGTTGTTGATTCATTTTTTTCTGAAGTCCAGTTTTTTATGTATTCAACTGTTTCATCAAGTTTTTCTTTGTCCCAGACAAAAGAGTTGCCTTTTTCTGCAAATACAGGACCGAACTGCTTTGTAACAAGGTAAACGAAATCTTCATCCCAGGAAGGGGCAAACCCCATGTTTGTATAAACGCCTTTACTGTTTTTTTTGTTGAATGTTGCACTTGTGTCCTGTATCTGTTGTATTGAAAGCTGATACTGATCCGGCATGAGTTTTTCGTATTTTTTTGAAAAAATCATAAGAGGCAGGTTAAAACTTACGGGAAGAAGGTACTGTCTGCCGGAAGTTCTGCCGTATTCTATAAGCGGAGCATAAAAACTGTCTGTATTAACACAGTCTTCACTTAAAAGACTGTCCAGCGGCCGGAAAAATTTTTTTGTTTTTGAGTTTTTAAGCCAGGAGCCGATTATTAAATCCGGCTGTTCTTCGTCTTTTGCCGGTGGAAGAGAATTGGCAAGTTTCGGCTTATATATAATAACGGCTTTTGTATCGCTGTGGAGGGAATTAAAAAGTTCACTGTAGGAAACAAATTCTTTTTTGTCTGTCCAAATTGTAAAAGTATTATATTTTGAAGCGGAGTTGTGGCACCCGGAAAATACAGCGGAAAAGAGAAGAAAAACAACGGTGTATATTTTTTTTAAAGAGATTTTTTTCATAACAGCAATGAATTATAAATCATTTTAAGACCAAAAGTCGAGTTTTTACGGGAAAAATCGGAAGACGGGGAGCAAAGGATATGGTCATTTTTTGTTACAGCGACTGAACAATGGAATAAATGCAGTCTCCGGCTTTTTCTATTTTCCGTACAAGATCAATATAGGAAAGTTCAGCCTTTACATCGCTTCCTTCTTCTATTCGTAAACCCGTTTCTGTTTTTAATTTTGCTTTCGTGCTGTCAATTTTTTCTTCCAGCATTTCGCTCTGCTTTTTCTGCTCAACAGAAATTCCCAAAGAAATAAACAGACATACACCTTCGTAAAAACTTCTTACCAGTTCTACATAATCGGCAATTTCTTTAGTTTCCTTTTTTTCAAGGGAAAAACTGGTGCCGGTAAGGTATTTTTTTAATGTGTACATTATTGAAGCACATTCATCGCTTAAATTTTCCAGATTGTATGTTATTTGCAGCAATTTTGAAAAATACATTCTGTCGCTGCGTGTTGCGTTTGGAAGTCTGGAACAGTGCTGAAGGAAACCTGTAATGGCATAATTCATTTCGTCTATGTAATTTTCTGTTTTAGATACAGCCAGTTCTGCTTTTTCAACTTCATTTTTTCCGTTTATGAATACATTGCATATTGAATCGAACATTTCCATAACCCTGGCACTCATTTTTGAAATTTCCTTTTGAATCTGAAAGGAGTAAAGGTCTGCAGAAACATGACTTCCCGGCAGAATTGCAGGAAAAATATAACGGTCTTCTTTTTCTGTGGGATTGTCACGGATAATTTTTGTTGATAAAAGAGCAATCTGATCCACAAATGGAAGAAAAATTAAAGTGGCCAGCAGGTTAAAAACCGTATGCAGCATGGCTATATGAGTTGTAATGTCTTTTTCCGGCGAAAGGGGAACTATAAAATCAACAAGGGAAAGAAAAGGCTTAAAAAGAAGTAGGGCAATAATTGTGCCGGTAACATTAAAAGCCACATGGACAAAGGCAGTCCGTTTGGCATTTGTGGAAGCTTTAAGTGAAGAAAGAATTGAGTCTATTGTTGTTCCTATGTTGCTTCCCAATACAAGGCTTGCAGAAAGTTCCCAGCTTAAAGAACCGTTTGCCGCCATAGTTATTACAATTGCTGTTACAGCCGAAGAGGAGTGAATTAACGCCGTAAAAAAAGTACCGGCCAGAACACCTGTAAGAATTCCTAAAAACGAATTTCCGGAAAAATTCTGCAGAAAATTTATTTGCGATGGCGACAGATGAAGAAGTTTTCCCAGCAAATCCAGACTCATGAACAAAAGTCCGAATCCGCAGATCATATCGCCAAAATTATGAATCTTAAATTTTTTAAGCTGCTTGAAAAGGAAACCTATGCCAAAAATAGGAATAGCAACAGCAGAAAGACTGAATTTGAACCCGAAAAACGAAACAATCCATGCCGTAATAGTTGTTCCAATGTTTGCACCAAAAATAATGCCAATGGCCTGCTGAAGCGTTAAAATTTCGGCATTTACAAAACTTACAGTCATTACAGTTGTGGCAGAGGAAGACTGAATTATGCAGGTTACGAAAATTCCTGTAAGAACGGCTGCAAATCTGTTGCCGGAAATTTTTTTAAGCACAAACTGAAGGCTGTTCCCCGCACCTTTTTGAATTCCGTTGGAAAGCATATCCATAGAAAAAAGCAGAAGTCCCAGTGCACCGGCAAAGCCAAAAATAAAAGAAACAATTTTTAAAGTCATTTTTTTCCCATAATAATACGGCAGAGTTAATTGCCTGACCGAACAGACTTGTGGGAAAAATAAAATCTTTATGTAAAATTCCCGGCGGTTTTGTGTAAAATTTATGTAAAATCTTTATTTTTGGGCGGCTTCCGGCAGACCGGAACCAGGCTATCCGCCCTTCCGCATATCGCTCCATCCGGCAGAGCCGGACGCTTGCGCGGGGCTTCTATCCTTGCCGCATTTTCTATGGTATACTTCTGTGTAAGCGGAGGTTTTTATGGGAATTTACTTAAATCCGAACAGCTTGAATTTTGAAGAAACTCTTAAACGGCCGATTTTTGTGGACAAGACTATGATTTTAAAAACCCTCAATCGGTTTATAGATGAGCAGAATAAGTACATTTGTGTAAGCCGTCCACGCCGCTTTGGTAAGACCATTGCAACCGATATTATCAGTTCTTACTATTCAAAAGGCTGCAATTCCAGAGAACTTTTTTCCAAGTTGAAGTTTGGGCAGGATCCGGATTTTGAATCTAAACTGAATAAATTCAACTTTATAAAAATTGACCTTAACTCGGAATACAGGAATTGCCTCGATAGAAGTATGGTACTGCGCCGTCTGCAAAAAAAAGTTGGAAATGAAATGAGGGCAGAGTTTCCTGATTTAAATCTTGATGTTGATAATTCAATAGCTGAAAATATTCAGGAAATTTTTACAAAGACAGGCGAGCAGTTCTTTATCCTTATTGATGAATACGATGTGTTTGTGCGGGAACAGGTAAACGGTGTGGTTTCTGATGAGCTTTTTACAGAATATCTTGATTTTCTGAACGGTCTTTTTAAGAGCGATACTCTCAAGCCTGCTATTGCCCTTGCTTATCTTACGGGAATTCTTCCTATTGTTCGGGATAAAGTTCAGTCTAAGCTCAATAATTTTGAAGAATACACCATGGTAAATGCCTTTGAACTTTCTGAATTTGTAGGTTTTAATTCTGATGAGGTTGAAGATCTTTGCAGAAAATATAAAATCGACTTTGAAGAATGTAAGCGCTGGTACGACGGCTACAGACAGAACGAATATGAAATCTATAATCCTCAGGCAATTATAAAAGTAATGGAAACCGGGGAGTTCGGTAACTATTGGTCAAAAACTTCCAGTTATCAGGTAATTTCCGACCGGCTTCAGGCAAATTTTGACGGTACACAGGATGCAGTTATCCGCATGCTTGGCGGTGAAAGTGTGGATGTGGATGTCTGGACTTATTTAAATACAATGACCGATTTTACAAAATCTGATGATGTTTTTACCTATCTTATTCATTTAGGCTATTTAGTTTACGACAAAAATGAAAAGACTTGCCGCATTCCTAACGGCGAAATCCGGCAGGAATGGGAAAGAGCAGTAAGGGATTGCGACGAATACAAAACTACAAACCAGATTATAAAGCACTCAAAGGAACTTTTGCAGGCAACTCTGGAAGGAGATGAAGAAGCTGTAGCAGAAGCCTTGGATTTGTCCCACATTCATGCAACTTCCAACAGAAGTTACAACAGCGAAGACGGATTGCAGTGTGCAATTTATCTTTCCTACATCTATGCCTTGAACAAATACACAATCGTAAAGGAAATGACAGCCGGCAAGGGCTTTGCTGATGTAACTTTTATTCCTTATGTGGAAGGAGT
>CAMAFU010000070.1 GCA_945833725.1 uncultured Treponema sp. | reverse complement strand
TAATTGAATATGATTTTATATTTTTGTATAATTATTAAGTAAATCATTTTTAACTGCATATTTATGCAATTTATTTGGGAGTATTCATGAACGAAAACAACAGTAAACTTATTGGAAATCTTTCCGGCATTGCAATGTGCAACGACCCTATAGACCCTTCCCTTTACGAAAAATACGATGTAAAAAGAGGGCTTCGTAATGCAAACGGAACAGGTGTTCTTGTAGGCCTTACAAGCATTGGAGATGTTGTTGGTTACGAAGTAAAAGACGGCAAAAAAATTGCAATTCCCGGACGCCTGGTGTACAGGGGCTACAATGTAGAAGATCTTGTAAAGGATGCTGAAGAACACAATCAGTTTGGTTATGAACAGGCCGTATACCTTCTCCTTTTCGGAGAACTTCCAACTCAGGAACGATTAGATAACTTTCGTGCATATCTTGGTGAATTAAGAACTCTTCCCCCAAATTTTACGGAAGACATGATAATGAAAGCTCCATCTTCGGACATAATGAACAAACTTGCCAGAGGTGTACTTGCCTCCTATTCATACGATCAAAATCCAGAAGACCGTTCCATTCAAAATATTCTGCGCCAGTGCATTGAACTTATAAGCCGGTTCGGAACACTTACCGCTTACGGCTATCAGGCAAAACGACGGTATTACGACGGAAAGTCAATGTATATTCATAATCCTCTTCCAGAACTTTCAACTGCAGAAAATTTTTTAAGGCTTATACGCAACAACAAGGCCTTTACAGATGATGAAGCAAAACTTCTTGACCTTGCCCTTATACTCCACGCAGAACATGGTGGCGGAAACAACTCATCCCTTACTGTCCATGTAGTATCTTCTGCCGATACAGATACATATTCTGCCATTGGAGCTGCTGTAGGTTCCCTTAAAGGATTCCGTCACGGAGGAGCAAACATTCAGGTAATGGAAATGATGGACGACATTAAATCAAATGTCAAAGACTGGTCAAACGAAAATGAAGTCAAAGATTACCTTAGAAAAATCCTCAACAAGCAGGCATTCAACAGAACAGGCCTTATTTATGGTTTAGGTCATGCCATTTATACCATAAACGATCCAAGAGCATCCATTCTTATGAGCAGGGCAGAAAAACTTGCCAAAGAAAAGGGGCTGGAAGCTGAATACAATCTTTACCGCCTTATTGAAAAAGTAGGACCGGAAGTAATATACGAAAAACATGGTGATGAAAAGAAAATATGCGTCAATGTCGATTTTTATTCCGGTTTCATTTATTCAATGCTGAATATTCCAAGAGAACTTTTTACACCTCTTTTTGCCGTAAGCCGTATTGCAGGCTGGTCTGCACACCGCATCGAGGAAATTATCGCCGGCGGAAGAATTTACCGTCCTGCATATAAAAATATTCTTGCAGAACGGGAATACATTCCCATCGACAAACGAAAATAAAAATTAAAGGCTGCTTAAGGTTAAATTTTTTACGGGGTATTTATGTCTTTGGAAAGATTAGATAAAGTTCTCTGTCATCATGGTTTTGGAAGCAGAAAAGATGTAAAAAAACTTTGCCACAGGCAGCTTGTTTTTTTAAATGGAAATATTGTTACAGATTCAGCTCAAAAAGTTGATGTAGAAAAAGACAGAATCGAAATAGACGGAGAAGAAATCCGCCTTCAAAAAGACATCTACATTATGATGAATAAATGCATGAATACAGTATGTGCAAATAAAGACGGAGAACACAGTACTGTTTTTGATTTGCTGGATGATTCTGTAAAGCATAAATTTCTCGGCGGAGACATTCACTGCATGGGGCGGCTGGACATAGACACAGAAGGCCTGCTTATTCTTACAACAGACGGGCAGCTTACTCACCGTCTTCTTTCTCCAAAAACCCACATTCCAAAACAGTATGCCGTAGGTCTGGAAAAAAAACTGTCTTCACAAGAAAAACAACTTTATATAAAAACTTTTGCAGAAGGATTTTGGATTGACAGAGAACAGAACGAAAGCGGATTTCAGTGCCAGAGTTCATACCTTGAATTTTTAAAAGATGATGAAGGTCTTCCTCTGGAAAATTTTCAATCAGGAAAGGTTGACTGTTATCTGACTATCTTTGAAGGAAAGTTTCATCAGGTAAAAAGAATGTTTGCCCAAATGGGAAATAAAGTTATATACCTGAAGCGGATAAAAATGGGCAATCTTAAACTGGATTCTTCTATTCCACTTGGTCAGTGGAAAGAACTTTCCGAAGAAGAACTCTCCCTTCTAAAAGAACCTCCTTCAGCACTCCATTCAATTTAAAAGCAGAAAAGCGTGCCGGTTTTGACAACATAATAAAATCAATATAAAATTACCGGATTATAAAACAGTACGAAAAATTTAGATTTTAAAGCCGATGTCTGGAGGATTTTATGCGCAGAACTTATGTTGCCGGAAACTGGAAAATGAATATGGACAGGGAAAGTGCAGTAAACCTTGTAAAAGAACTTGTAGAAAACTTAAAAGACTGCCCCAATAAAATAATGATCGCACCGCCCTTTGTATATCTGGATGCCGTTGCAAAAATTACAAATGGAACAAACATAATTCTCGGAGCACAGAACTGTGCTGCTACAGAAAACGGTGCCCATACAGGCGAAGTTTCCGCTGTCATGTTAAAAGATATAGGCGTTCAGACTGTAATTTTAGGTCACTCAGAACGGCGGTACGAATTCGGTGAATGTGATGAACTTATAAACATGAAAGTACACCGTTGCCTTTCAACAGGCCTTGATGTTGTTCTTTGCATTGGAGAACTTCTTGCCCAGCGGGAGGTAGGCAGAGCCGAAAAAGTCTGCGAAAGACAGTTGAATTCTGCTTTGCAGGGTGTTTCAAGGGAACAGCTTGAACACATAACCATTGCTTACGAACCTGTATGGGCCATAGGAACAGGAAAAACAGCAACGCCAGACGATGCCCAGCAGATTCACAGTTACGCCCGGAAAGTAATTGAAAAAATGTATGATTCAGAATGTGCCGGAAAAATAATAATTCAGTACGGTGGTTCCATGAATGTAAAAAACTACAGGGAACTTCTGTCACAAAACGATATAGACGGCGGTCTTATTGGTGGTGCATCCTTAAAAGCCGAAACTTTCATTCCTATCTGCAACGGGCTGTAAATGAGCCAGACAGAGCGGATTCTTTTTATAGACAGAAAACTAAGGTCTCAGGGAAGTTTTACAATATCCCAGGTTTGTAAAGAATTTGAAATAAGTTCCAGACAGGTAAAAAGGGATATTGAATATATGAGGGACAGATTTGAAGCCCCGATTGAATGGGATTTTAAAGAAAAATCCTATCATTATTCAAAATCCTTTGACCATCTTCAGTTTTTGGATCAGCATCTTCTTCTTACATACCTTTCCATGCAGTCCATGCTCAAAAACGAAAATTATTTTCCAGCCGTTTCAGAAGAACTTCTTAACAATATTGAGCAGATGATTCCAAAAGACTACATTACACTTTGCGATAAAATTCAATATCAGGTACCACAGGCAAATGTAATGAAACCGGAATTATTTTACGAAATATGTACGGCCCTAAAAAAATCCCTTTGCCTTAAACTTTTTTACATTTCCTCCAAAGGAATTGAATCCAGCAGAATCGTTGAACCCTGCCGGCTTATAAACTACAGTGGCAGCTGGTATTTACTTTCCTTTGACCGCCTGCGGGAAGATTTCAGAACTTTTCAAGTTTCCCGCATAAAAAAAACAGAACTGACAGGGCAAAATATTCCGAAACGCGACAATACTTTTGAAGAAAAACTTGAAAGACTTATTTCCAACGGATTCGGCATTTTCTTTGGTGAAAAAACAGAAACTGTTACGATTGATTTTTTTTCAGAGGCGGCAAACATCATCAAAACACAAATTTGGCATCCAAAGCAAAAACTGGAAAATATTACACAAAACGGTCTTTTAACAATAAGGCTTTCTTTCCCCACTGCCCGTCTTACAGAAGTTCTCTCAAAAACCTTAAGTTTTGGAAGTGAAGCCATTCCCGTAAGTCCGCCAAGACTTGTAGAACTATGGAAAAACGAAATTAAAAAAATGAATGACGCCTCAAAAAAATTTTAATTTTCAAGCAAATTCCGTTAATTTCCTGCACATTCAATATGAGGTAATGAAGCAGTTTTTTTAATTACAGCCTGGACCAAAGGTGTTTTCAACATCTGATCCATGGTCCGCCATCCCAGTTCAGCGCATTTTACCCTGCTCGGCATGTGGGAAATATCCTGCAGAGCCGCAGCTTCTTCCAGTTTTTCAAGATTTTCATCGGTAGCATTACCTTTAATCATTTCCGTAAAAACAGAATAAAGGCTTTCCGCCTCTTCCACAGATTTTCCGATTACAAGATCAAGCATCATATCAACACTGGCCTGACTTACGGCACATCCGGAACCTGTAAAAGAACCGTCTGTAATAATTCCATTGTTTATGTTCAAAAAAAGCGTAATATTATCGCCACAGCTGGGATTAACACCGTTAAGCTGAACAGTTGCATCAGTAAGTTCGTTTTTATGAGAAGGATTTACATTGTGATCATTTAAAATTTCCCTGTAAAGTGCCTTTGTATCCATATATTACTCCTATTTTACAAATGGAGAATCAACTGTAATAACACAGTTAATGTCCGGGTGTTTTTCCTTTATCTTTTCATTTATTTTTTTTGAAAGTTCCACATTGGAACATTTGCACGAAAAAGGCTTTACCACATCAAAAATAAGATTTGTGTGAGAAGTTCCAGGAACCATCCTTATATCGTGGGCAAAAAGATTTTCTTCAACAAGCGGGAGAATTTCCTTAAGTTCTTCCCTCAACTCTGCAAGGCGGACATTTTTTGTATCAATAGGATCCAGATGAATAGTTGCCTGACAGTCAAACTTTTTTCCAATATCTACTTCTGCATTGTCTATAACATCGTGAAGTTCAAAAATATTTCTGTCTCCCGGAACTTCAGCATGAAGACTTACAATGGTTCTTCCCGGTCCGTAATCGTGAACGATTAAATCGTGCATGGCAATAATTGGTTTATGGGCAAGAAGTTCTTTTTCTATGTCCTCGACAAATTCTTTTGAAGGGGGAGTGCCTAAAAGAGGGGCAATAGTTTCCTTTGCACTGTCATAGCCGGTATAAATGATGCACAACGCCACAATAAGACCGGCAACTGAATCTACAGGAAAAGAAGTAAATCTGCCTAAAAACGCAGAAAGAATTACAACAGAAGTTGCAATACAGTCGCTTAAACTGTCTTTTGCCACAGCTTCCATAGAAACAGAGTCAATTTTTTTTCCGATAGTGTGATTGTAAAAATACATATAGGTTTTTACAAGAATTGAAAAAATCATTATGGAAACAGAAAGCAGCGAAAATTTTGTTCCGGAAGGTTTAAAAAGCCCTTCAAAGGAAGTTTTTAAAAGTTCAAATCCCATAAGGAAAATAAAAAAACTTATTATAAGACCAGAAATATATTCCATTCTGCCATGTCCGAAAGGATGTTCCATATCAGGTTTTTTTGAAGAAAGTTTAAATCCTAATATTTGAACAATAGAACTGGCCGCATCAGACAGGTTGTTAAAGGCATCACTTGTAACGGCAATACTTTTTGTAATAAAACCGGCAAAAGCCTTAAACGCAAATAGAACAAGGTTCAAAAAAATACCGAAAAAACCGCACAACATTCCGTACTGATGCCGGACATTTTTATCGCCGTAATTAAACCGGTCTTTTATAAAAATTTTAGAAAGCAATGAAACCATAATTACCGTAATTCCTTAAAACTAATCTTTATAGCCAGACCATTCCCGTAATTTTGAGATTTTTTCCAGGAGATAGTCAACTTCTTCTTCTGTGTTGTAAAAATAAAGGCTTGCCCGGGCTGTTGCATTTATGCCGAGAAAAGCTCCTAAAGGCTGAGCACAGTGATGCCCTGCCCTTATGGCAATATTTTCGTCGCTGAGCAAAGTTGCCACATCGTGAGGATGAACACCATCAACTGTAAAAGTAATAATTCCGCACCGTCTGGAAGGGTCTTTGCTGCCTATAAGATTTACATGGGGAATTTTTTTAAGGCCTTCAACAAGTTGAACAGAAAGTTTTTCATCCATTGCTGTTATGTTGTCCATCCCTATGGAAGAAATGTACCTTATTGCAGATGCCATACCTACAGCATCCGCAGCACTTACAGTACCGGCTTCAAATTTGTGAGGCACCTCCGCCCATGTTGCACCGGTTTCTGTAACATATTCAATCATCTCGCCGCCACGCAAAAAAGGCTGCATTTTTTCGAGCAAGGAAAGTTTTCCGTAAAGAGCACCTATTCCCATAGGACCGCAAAGTTTATGACCGCTTAAAGCAAAAAAATCAGCATCAAGTTCCTGTACATCAACAGAAATATGAGGAGCAGACTGGGCACCGTCCACAACAATAACTCCGCCATTTTTGTGGGTAATTTCCGCAATTTTTTTTATTGGATTTGTTGTTCCAAGAACATTGCTTACATGAGTTATGGCAACGATTTTTGTTTTTTCTGTGATTTTATCATATTCAGATTCGGGAATTTCACCAGATTCCTTATCAACATATAAAAATTTCAGGGAAGCACCTTTTTTCTGACAGACATTCTGCCATGGAAGAATATTTGAATGATGCTCCATTATTGATACAACAATTTCATCACCTTCATTTACAAACTCCATGCCATAAGAGTTTGCAACAAGATTAAGGCTTTCCGTTGCATTACGGGTAAAAACAATCTCCCGGCTGCTTGAAGCATTTAGAAAAGAAGCAACAGTTTCCCTTGCATCTTCATAGGCCTTTGTAGCCCGTTCACTTAAAGAATAAAGCCCCCTTAAAGGATTTGCATTTTGCGTTGAATAAAAATGCGTCATGGCATTAAGCACAATATAAGGTCTTTGGGCTGTTGCCGCTGTATCAAAATAAACAAGGCCGCTGTTGTCCTGAGAATTTTTTTCATCAATAGCCTGAAATAAAGGAAAATCCTTTCGATATTTATTCATAGTAATTGAATTATATAAAAAATATCACCTACTAATCTACTATGTTAAATACTTTTTTATAAATTAAACCATTGAGATGCAGTCTGATCTGCCAACTGAAGAAGAATAACAAGAGGATTTTCCAAAAAAACAGAATAATTGAAGGATTCGTTTTCGGACAAATCTGAAAATCCCATGTGACGGCTTATGGCTTCAAGAACAGGTCTGTTATTAATGTACCGGGGAAAAACAGACAGGAAAACAAGGACAGATTCGTTTCCATGACCTAAATTTCTGTTGCCGGATTTAACTTTAAAATACGGCTCATAAACCCAGTTGCCTTCAAAATTTTTAGTTTTTCTATACTCGGTAGAATAAAAGCCAGCCTTGCAAAAATCGTGGGCAATGGCAGCAAGAAAAATATCAGTTGCAGAAAAATGCCAGTTTCCTTCTTTATGGGCAAGAAGAAAATTTTCAAATAAAGGAACAGCAAAAGAAAAGCACTGGCGCACAACCATAAGAGAATGAGCAGCCAACCCGCCTTTTACATTTCCATGAAACCTGGAGCTGGCCGGACTTGAAAAAAATTCATTGTTTTCCATCCAATCAAAAAGAGAATTACAATCTTTTTCGTCAAGAAGCCGGGAAGCAATTTTGTGAATGCAGGACTTTACCAGTTCACCGTTAAAACTGCCGTTATTTCCAAAAGGTGAACAGGAATCAAAAATTTGAAAGACATCACCAGCATCAGCCTTAAGGGTTTCGATTTCATCTTTATCCATGAAAGTAAATATACATAAAAAAAACATTTCTGAAAAGTAACCGCCGCAGAACCGTAACCGCCGCAGGACAAACAGGAGCTGCCCATTCGCTCCTTCGCGCCCCAATTTTTCTCATCAATTTATAATGCACAAGCCCTACAGCTGCTATATTTTTTCTATTGCATAAATATACAAAAGATTTTATAATAAATGTATATTTATTCAATATATTTTTAGGAAAAAACTATGGAAAAGGATTTTAAATTTATTGAAGGTGGAGTTGC
>CAMAFU010000069.1 GCA_945833725.1 uncultured Treponema sp. | reverse complement strand
TTTTATTTTGCTTAATGCAAAAACGAGGTTTTTTAATGTCACGAGTTTACAATTTTTCTGCAGGTCCTTCCTGTTTACCGGAAGAGGTTTTAAAAGAATGTGCTGCCGAAATGATGGATTACAATGGTTCAGGTCAGTCTGTTATGGAAATGAGCCACCGGTCAAAATATTTTGAACCTATAATCGAAGATGCCGAAAATATGGTTCGGAAACTTATGAATGTTCCAGAAAACTACAAAGTTCTTTTCCTGCAGGGCGGAGGTTCCACTCAGTTTGCCATGGTTGCAGAAAATCTTGGCATAAAAAATAAAAAAGCTGCATACATCGAAACTGGCGTATGGGCAAAAAAAGCTGCTCAGGAAGCCCAGCGGCTTGGCGTGCAGGTTGATGTAATTGCTTCTTCAAAAGACAAAAACTATTCCTACATTCCAAAAGTCGAAAAAATCGAAGGCGACTACGATTATGCCTATATATGCTTTAACAATACAATTATGGGCACTCACTACGAGTATATTCCAGACACAGGTAACATTCCTCTTGTTGCCGACATTTCTTCCTGCGTTTTAAGTGAACCCCTTGATGTTTCAAAATTCGGTCTTCTTTTTGCAGGCGCTCAGAAAAATCTTGCTCCTAGTGGTGTTACTCTTGTTATTATCCGCGAAGATCTTATTCCAGAAGTTGAAAACTGCCTTCCTGGAACACCTGTAATGCTTTCTTACAAAACACATGCAGACAATGGTTCAATGTACAATACTCCTCCATGCTACACAATTTATGTTCTTGGAAAAGTCCTCCATTGGATCGAAAAAAACGGTGGTGCAGAAGGCATGGCAAAAAGAAACAAAGAAAAAGCCGATTATCTTTACGATTTCCTTGATTCTTCTGATTTTTACCGTGCTACTGCAGAAAAAGGCAGCCGTTCCCTTATGAATGTTCCTTTCCTTACAAAATATTCTACAGGCAATACCGATGAACAGAGTGCTGCCAAAGAAAAAGAAATCAACAGCAAATTTGTTAAGGAAGCAGAGCAGGCTGGATTCATTAACCTTAAAGGCCATCGTCTTGTAGGCGGTATGAGGGCTTCCATTTACAACGCAATGTCTTTAGAAGGCGTTAAAGCTCTTGTTGAATTCATGAAAAAATTCGCTGAAGAAAACAAATAAGCGGAACAAACCAGAATATTTTTGGAGAAAACTATGTATAAAATTCAAACTTTAAATAAAATAAGTGCCATCGGACTTAATGATTTTCCAAGGGACAGTTACGAAGTTGCCACCGACATTAACAATGCCGACGCCATTCTTGTGCGCTCTGCAGAAATGCACGGAATGGAACTTCCATCTTCCATGAAAGCTGTTGCCCGCGCCGGAGCTGGTACAAACAATATTCCTTCAGCAGAACTTGCCGAAAAGGGCATTGTTGTATTCAATACACCTGGAGCCAACGCCAACGCCGTTAAAGAACTTGTAATTCTTGCACTTCTTATTTCCAGCCGTCCTGTTATTGCCGCAAATAAATGGGTTAATACAGAACTGGCCGGTAAAGGCGACGAAATATCTTCCCTGGCAGAAAAAGGCAAGTCAAAGTTTACAGGCCCTGAACTTAAAGGCAAAACTCTTGGTGTAATAGGACTTGGTGCTATTGGTGCCATGGTTGCAAATACAGCTATTTCTCTGGGCATGAAAGTTATAGGTTACGACCCTTTCCTTTCTGTAAAAGCCGCCCTTTCCCTTGACCATAATGTAGTTGTTTCAGAAACACTGGAAGGCATTTACACAAAAGCCGATTACATTACCATTCATGTTCCACAGACAGACGAAACAAAAGGCATGATAAATTCTTCTTCAATCAAAACAATGAAAGACGGCGTAAGAATTATAAATCTTGCCAGAGGCGGACTTGTAAACAACAAAGACATGCTGGCTGCCCTTGAGTCTGGTAAAGTTGCCGCTCATGTAACAGATTTTGCCGACGAAGACTTAATTAAGTGCGACAAAGTAATCTGTCTTCCTCATCTTGGGGCTTCCACTCCAGAAGCAGAAGACAACTGTGCCATAATGGCCGTAAAAGAACTTAGGGATTTTTTGGAAACAGGTGCAATCGTTAATTCCGTAAATTTCCCGAGAGCCAGCGTAGATTCTCCTGTTCCTGTAAACGGTACACGGCTTTGCATTGCCCACAAAAATGTTCCTGGCATGATTGCAAAATTTACTACAATTCTGGGAGACGCAAAACTTAACATTGCAGGAATCGTAGACCAGAGCCGCGGCGAAATTGCCTACGCCTTAATTGATGTTGACGGAAAAGTTAGCAGCGAAACTCTGTCTGCCATCGAAACTTGCGATGCTGTAATAAAAGTTCGTCCTATTTTCGGTTAATTTCTGGGCGCATGCCGAAGGCACCAGGCTTTCCGTGGCTCCAGCTTTCGCTTCCGAACAGCCTTTTTAAGGCTGTTTGCCTTCGGCACCACTCCAATCCTTTGCGCGTTGTTCATCGTTGTTTTTTTTTAGTATTTTTTGGTAGAATGTACCCCCATGAAAATAAGCGAAATCCTTAATTCAAAAAAATTAACTGTATCTTTCGAGGTTTTTCCTCCCAAAAAGCAGGACAGTTTTGAAAGTGTAAAAAATACTGCCCTTACTTTAAGTAAAAATAATCCCGACTTTATGAGCATTACTTATGGTGCCGGCGGTTCTACACAGGCAAATACCGCAGAAATTGCCCAGATAATCCAAAACTCTGGCACAACAGCTCTTGCCCACCTTACTTGTGTTCGTTCCGATATGGAGCAGATTAAAGCCACCATGAAAGACTTAAAGGCCAGGGGCATTTCTAATGTTCTTGCCTTGCGGGGCGATCTTCCTAAAGACGAAAGTTTTCAGGGGCAGTCTTTGTTCCCTTCCGGGCTTTTTCATGCTTCGGACTTAATTCCCCTTTTAAAAAACGAAGGCTTTTGTACAGGAGGTGCCTGCTATCCCGAAGGTCATCCTGAAAGTTTAAACAGGGAAGTTGATATTGATAATTTAAAATACAAGGTTGATGCCGGCGTTGATTTTTTAACAACCCAAATGATTTTCGACAACGACATGCTTTATTCATTTCTTTACCGTCTGCAAACTGCAGGAATTCATGTTCCTGTTATTGCTGGAATTATGCCTATAACAAGTGCTTCTCAGGTAAGCAAAATGGTGGATTTGTCCAATGCTTACATTCCCCGGAAACTCCTTGGAATATGCGACAGGTTCAGGCACGATAATCTGGCTATGAAACAAGCCGGAATTGCCTACGCTACAGATCAAATAATCGATTTAATCACAAACGGAATCCGAGGAATTCATATTTACACAATGAATAAGCCGGAAATTGCAGAAGCTATAATAAAAAATGTAGATTCCATAATAAAAGCCGTAAACAGCGACTGTTAAAAAAAAGGCTGTCCTGGAAGTTGTATAAAACTCCAAAAAGGACAGCCTTTTTTATGCACTTTCGGAAAGAATTATTCCTGGGTTGTTACTTCCTTGTAGAATTCGGAAAAATCTTTTCGTCCTTCTTTTGTAAACTGAATTGCAGTGCGGGGATGCTGGTTCAATATGCCTGTCATAAGGTACTGTAAATCGTAGCCCCATTTTACGCCAGATTCTTTTAAAGGCGTTATGTAATCTTCGATAAATTTAAATACAGGGAAAATATTGAATTTTGGATTTCTCAGGAAGCCGAGGAGAAGTTCCATGGAACAGTTGCCAGCACCTCTTCCCATAGCATTGTATGTTGCATCAAGATAATCTACACCGTCGCCGACACATTCAATGGTATTGGCAAAGGCAAGCCGCTGATTGTCGTGGGCGTGGATTCCCAGCTTTTTGTTGTATTTAACGGCAAATTCCTTATAAATGTCTGTAATGCGGGCCATTTCTTCCGGGTAAATTGCACCGTAGGAATCGACAATGTAAATTACATCAACAGGAGATTTTCCAAGAAGATCAAGGGCAACCCGAAGGTCAGATTCCTGTGAATTGGAAATTGCCATAATGTTGCAGCTTACTTCGTATCCTTTGTTTTTTGCATCTTCAATCATGTCGACAGCCCCTGGCATCTGGTGCAGGTATGTTGCTACGCGGATAAGATCTACAGCACTATTTGATTTTTCGATAATGTCCTGTTTGTAATTGCACCGGCCAACATCAGCCATTACGGCAATTTTTAAGTTTGTGTTGTTGTCGCCTACAATGCTTCGGATGTAGTCTTCGTCGGAAAATTTGCTCGGACCGAATTTTGAAACATCAAACATTTCTTTGTCGGCTTTATATCCGAATTCCATATAGTCTACACCAGCCTTTACATTTGCCTGATAAAGTGCTTTTGCAAATCCCTCTGGAAAGAAAAAGTCGTTTACAAGTCCGCCGTCGCGCAAAGTTGCATCTAAAACTTTTACGCCGGGACGATAGCCCATAAGTTCTGAAAGTTCTTTCATAGTGAATATCTCCAGTAAAATTCTGCTTTATAAAGATTAGATCTTTTTTTATGCTGCAGTATTTTTTAAGGTCTTTATTATAGTTAAAATTTATTTTTATGTGAAATGCATAAACAGAAAAAATCAAATTTTTTAGATTTAGGGAATAAAAAAATATGTTTCTATTGACAGAAACAAAAAACAGATGTACTGTTTCTTTAGATAGAAACATATTTATTAAGGCAGGATTATATGGCAGATAATACAATGGAAATTTACAGAACTTTATCTAGCGAAAGGTATACACCGTACTCTCTGGCAAGAAAAATCGGTGCAATAGGAATTCTTGAATCGGCCAGTTTTCAGAAAGGAAGGCAGCGGTATTCAATTTTAATGGCGAAGGAAGCTTTTAAAATTACTCAGGAAGATGACGGTGTGTATTTTCTTGTAGACGGAAATAAAATTCCTTTTAACTCAGAAAAAGATTCTTTAGATGCCATGGGACACAAAAAAAAGCCGGACATTCTGGATGCTTTAAGCTATGTTGCCCTTCAGCATAAAGATTTTACGGAGGCAAAGGATATTCCTCTTCCTGCTTCGGGAATGGGTTATTTAAGTTATGAGTTTGCCCGCCGCTGTGACAATATCCGCTTTTTTGAACAGGAAGATGAACTGGGAATTCCTGAATGTCTTTTTGTTGCCGGCCACATTTACATTATTTTTGATCACTTTACGGAAAAAATTCATATTTTTGGCCTTAACTACAATGAACATAAAATAAATCTGGAAGATGAAGTTGAAAAATTTATACGCCGCTTTAATGACATGGATTTTTCTTATGTAGGGGAAGAAGAGCAGACTTTTGAATACAGAATGATTACAGATTTGGAGCAGTCCAAAAAAGAGTATGTTTCAAAAGTTGCTGAATTAAAAAAACACATAATCGACGGCGATATTATTCAGGCTGTTCCAAGCCGCCGTGTTCAAATTGAATGTAAGGCACCGGCTTTACAGGTTTACGGAAAACTGCGGAAAGTTAATCCTTCGCCGTATATGTTTTACATTGACTTTGAAACTTTTAAACTTATTGGTGCCAGCCCGGAAAGTCTTATTACGGTAAAAAACAGGGTTGCCACAATTCATCCTATTGCCGGCACTATTCGTCGGGGTAAAAACGAAGCAGAAGACGACAGGCTTTCCATGGAGCTTTCTTCTAATCCTAAAGAAAGGGCAGAACATCTTATGCTTGTAGATTTGGCAAGAAACGACCTGGGGCGTATATGTTCTACAGGTTCTGTAAAAGTAAGCCAGTACATGGAATGTGAAAAATTCAGTCATGTAATTCATCTTGTAAGTTCTACGGAAGGCACTATTCGTGATGATGTAGAACCTATTCAGGCTTTAAGGGCGGCTTTTCCTGCAGGAACTGTAAGCGGTGCTCCAAAAATTAGTGCCATGCAGATTTTAAGCCGTCTGGAAAAAACAAAGCGCCGGTTTTATGCCGGTGCTGTTGGATACATTCAAAATAACGGCGATCTGGATTTTTGTATTGAAATCCGGTCGGCCCTAATTAAAGACAATGTATGGACTTTACAGGCCGGGGGCGGAATTGTATACGATTCTAATCCTGACCGGGAATTTACAGAAACTCAGGAAAAACTGGGTGCCCTTATTGATACTTTAACAAAGTAAAATGGGGGCTTGGGGGCTTGCCCCCAGGAGAGGGGGTAGCGTAAGACACAGAATGTGGCTGGAGCGCAGGGGCAGGAGCCCCTCTGTATTTTTTATCATGGGAGAAAAAAATGATTCTTGTTATAGATAATTACGATTCTTTTACTTTTAATGTTGTTCAAAGTCTTCGTTCCCTTTCTTCAAAGAAAATTCGTGTTGTAAGGAACGATGAATATTCTGTTGAAGAGCTTTCTAAAATGGATGTGGAAGCACTTGTTGTAAGTCCAGGGCCGGGAAATCCTTCTCAAGCTGGAGTTAGTGTGGATGCCATCCGTTATTTTGCCGGTAAGGTTCCTGTTTTGGGGATTTGTCTTGGTCATCAGGCTATTGGGGAGGCTTTTGGGGCAAAAATTGTTCATGCAAAAAATGTCTGTCATGGTGTGGTGCAGGATATTAAACTTGACGGCAGGGGACTTTTTCGTTCTATTGGCAAAAGCTGTAAATTTACCCGGTATCATTCTCTTGTTATTGATGAATCAACTTTAAGCTGCGATTTTGAAGTTACGGCCAGAAGCGAAGACGGCGACATTATGGGAATAAGACACAAAACTCTTCCTATTGAGGGTGTTCAGTTTCACCCGGAAAGCATTGCCTCCGAAAAATGCAATGAACTGTTTTTAAGTTTTTTAAATTACCGTCGGGAAAATCTTAATCCTGCTGAATACCTTAATCATTTGGTGGCAGGTAAAGATTTGTCGGAAGAACAGGCTGCCTTTTTTATGGAAAATGTTACGGACGGTATTATGGATGAGCGGGTTATGGCTGCAATTCTTACCGCCCTTGCCTGCAAAGGTCCTGCTGTTTCTGAAATGACAGGCTGTGCAAAAACTCTCCTTAAAAAGAAAACTCCTTTTGTCTGCGGCAGAAAAAATCTTGGCGAAATTGTGGGTACTGGTGGTGATGGAAAGGGTAGTTTTAATATTTCCAGTATGTCTGCCATTGTGGCTGCCAGTTGCGGACTAAGCGTTGCAAAACATGGAAACAGGGCTGTTTCTTCAAAGTCGGGGGCTGCGGATTTTTATGAAAATCTTGGAATAAACATTATGGCTAGCCCGGAAAAAACTGCTTCCCTTGTAGATAAAACTGGTTTTGGTTTTCTTATGGCTCCTGTTTATCATGCGGCTATGAGGTTTGCTTCTCCTGTTCGTAAGGCTCTTGGCATAAAAACAATTATGAATATTTTAGGGCCGCTTTTAAATCCGGCTGGAGCAAGTTACGAAGTTTTAGGCGTTTATTCTAAAGATCTTCTTAAAGATTATGGTCGTGCTGCAAAGTCGCTGGGGGCAAAGCGTGTTCTTGTTGTTTGTTCCAGAGACGGTTACGATGAAATTTCTCCATGTGCTTTTACAGACGGTTTTATTATTGATGAAAAGGGAAACGAAAAGGAAATTGTAATTGATCCTTCCCAGTTTGGAATTACTGATGCTATGGAAGAAGAACTTTGTGGTGGTAGTGGAGAAGATAATGCCCGTCTTGCAATGGAAATTTTCGAAGGTGGCGGCAGAAAAACAATAAGGTATGCTGTTTGCCTTAATGCCGGTGCTCTTTTATATCTTTCCGGAAAAGCCAGAAATTTGAAGGAAGGCTATTCTCTGGCACTTGAATCTCTTGAATCAAAAAAAGCTCTGGAAAAGTTAAGGGAGATTCAAACTGTGTCTAAAGAACTTGCGTAAGGTTTTTTCGTTAAGGATTTTTTATGAAAAATATTGTTGCAGAAATTGTAGAACGGCGGAAAAAGGATATTGAAAAGAAAGGTTTTGGGTTTGGTTTTAAAATTCCCGAAAAGCGAAGCCGGCCGGTAAATGTTTTTATGGCTAAAAAAGGGGCAATTCTTGAGATAAAAAGGGCCAGCCCCAGCAAAGGGGATATTGCCCCTGGTCTGGATTGCGTGGAAACCGCCCTTAAATACAGGGAAAACGGTGCCAGAGCCATA
>CAMAFU010000068.1 GCA_945833725.1 uncultured Treponema sp. | reverse complement strand
AATCGAATTACAGAAGCTTCCGTAAAAATTCCAGATATAATTCTGCTTCCTCCTTCTGCTCCACAAAATTTTACGGCAATGTACAAGAAGAATCCTTCGTATTATTCTGTGCTTTTTAACTGGAATGATACTTCCAATAATGAGTTGTATTATGAGTTTGAGTTGATTGATATAAGTTCTGCATACGATGAAGAAAAAATAACTGGAACAGCCGCTGATTTTGAGTTGTCTGGAACAAAAAAAACTTTAGAGCGTTACTGCGAAAACGAAATTGATTATTACGAAAGCGGTTCCCTTTTACGCGTAAAAAACAACGGAAAGGGCTCTTTAACCCTTAAATTGCAATACGGAATGTTCGACAGCGATATAAACGGTTACATTCACAGATATCAAACCAGGCTCCGTGCCGTAAACGACGGTGGGGCATCTGATTGGTGCTATTTGAACTTATCATCTCCTAAAACACTACAAGAAGGGTATTCTGAGTTTTCTTCAGACTCAAAATTTATTTATGTTGAAAAGTCGTAACAACGGCAAATTAGCTTCTGCAATCGTTAAAGATGCCGTAAGGTTGTGTCCCTGCAAATAAAATTCCCACCTTTAAAAAAAAATCAAAAAAATTACAGAAAAAATGTCCGAAAATGATTTTCCGCGGATATATATATTTATGTCAGCTTAATTAAAATATTGCAGTTTTGGCTGTAAAAAATTAAGTGGAGGAACGATGGAAAAGATACGGACAACGGAATGTTTAAGTTCCGAAGAAAAATGGAACAGAGCAAATTTAACAGATGCATTTATCTTCTACAGGGTAATGACTGGAAATCCTGATGTATGCAGGCGGCTTTTGGAAAGGCTTTTGCATATAAAAATTGAAAAGATTGAAATTTTAGGCGAAAAATTCTTCGGGATAGATGCCCGGTCAAAAGGCATTAGGCTTGATGTATATGCACGGGATAAAGACCGGGTGTTCGATGTGGAAATTCAGGTTGCAAACACAAAAGAACTTCCGGAGCGGGCCAGGTATTATCAGGGAGTAATGGATGTGGACCAGCTGAAATCGGGACAGCCGTACAGGGAATTAAAAGAGTCTCATGTAATATTCATCTGCATGGAAGACATTTTCAGGAAAGGAAAGGCGTGCTATACCTTCGAAAACATCTGTCTGGAAGACATGCAGACAAAACTGAATGACAGAAGCATAAAGCACTTTTTTGCGGCAGAAAATTATGATAAAATCGAGGACGACAATGAACTAAGGGCGTTTCTGAAAATGCTGGAAACAGGCAAAACGGAAGACAGCTACACGCAGGAACTGAAACGCTGCACCGCAGAAGCAAAGCAGAGTGCACAGACAAGGAGGCAGTATATGGACTGGGACAGGGAATTAAACTATGCCAGGGAAAAGGGCTACGATACAGGCTATGATACAGGCTATGATACAGGCTATGATACAGGCATACATAAGAAAGCAGTTGATGCTGCAGAAAATTTTCTGAGAGAAAACATTTCCACGGAAGTTATTGCCCGGTGTACCGGTCTTTCTCTTGCTGAGGTGGAAGAAATTAAAAACAGGGTTGTATATGTAAAATAAAAAGGTAGGAAAATTTGAAGACTTAATGCGTCTGACACGGCTCGAACGTGCAACCTACGGATTCGAAGTCCGTTGCTCTATCCAGTTGAGCTACAAACGCATTTACTCTAAGAAAAGCACTTAGAGATAAAAAAGGGTGCCTGATGGGGTTCGAACCCACGACAATCAGATCCACAATCTGACGCTCTACCGCTGAACTACAGGCACCGTAAATGATGTTATGTATTCTAGCAAAAAGTATATGTTTATGTCAAGGTTTAATATGGTTATTTTTCAAAAAAATACGGGGCGTTGCGGGGTGTCCCCGCTAGAAGGGGTAGCGGACAAGCAACAAAGCGGAGAGAAGCGGCACTGCTTGCAGGGACGATTCGCGGAGCGACTTGCTTGGGAGCGAGGGGAAGTCTTTCCCCTCCTTTTTTTTTGCCTTTTTGTTTTTTTTCGTGTTAAGACTGAGGTTTATTTTTTCGATAATAAAAGTGAATAATATTCTTTTTTTTGGAGGCTGATTGTGGAAGCAACTATTTCTGTTGAAGAAAAACTTATTGGTGTACTGGAAGAAGAAAGTCAGCTTCTGGACGACATTCTTTCTTTGCAGGGAGCTGTAAGATTGTGTGTTAAAAAAAGAAAGTGGAATGAACTGGAAAAAAATCTTTCGGAACTTCAGGCTAAAGGCGACAGGTTTTCGGAACTGGACTTAATGCGAGAAGAACTTTCTGCAGGAAAAAATCTGTATGACGATTCTAATATTGCTGTCTGCTCTAATGTTGTGCGTTCCAAACTTGTAAAATCTAAAATTGAAAATCAGGTGCTGAATGAATATGTTTCTACCACAAGAAAATTTCTTCAGCGTGTGTTTGACGATGCCCTTCCTGAATCCAGAAATAAAATTTACGACAGGTACGGAAGAATCGTTAAAAATGAAGCTTCCAGCCTTATTCTTAATCAGGTTATTTAATTTAAGGCTTAATTTGCATCGGTTTTGGAGGATTAAATTATGGCAAATGCGTTTTCAGGTATTGAACTTGGCAAAAGAAGTATTATGGCTCATTCTCAGCAGATTCAGACTGCCGGTCATAACATTTCAAATGCAGATACGGAAGGATATACAAGGCAGCGTGTTCAGGTAAAAACCTTTGATCCTCTTTACAGACC
The DNA here is from genome assembly GCA_945833725.1 of uncultured Treponema sp. GTDB lineage: Bacteria > Spirochaetota > Spirochaetia > Treponematales > Treponemataceae > Treponema_D. Next base: position 5,489 of record CAMAFU010000068.1, on the reverse strand, counting down.
AGACCTTTCTAGAGCAGAAACTCCTGGTCAAATCGGGCAGGGTACTACTATTGAAAGTGTTTCCAGATTACGGGATGAACTTTTAGATTCAAGAATTGTTTCCCAGTCGAATGTGGAATCTTACTGGAGTACGAGGGAAAAATATTTTTCTATGATTGAGCAGATTTATAACGAACCTCACGAAATTTCTGTCCGCACCAATATGGATAAATTCTGGCAGTCATGGCAGGAACTTTCTGTTCACCCTGAAAGCAAAGCTGCCCGTCAGGCTGTTGTTACCCGGGGGCAGAGCCTTGCCAATTCTGTTTCCCAGCAGTTTAAATCTTTGTCCGGTATTGGAACTCAAATTAACGGTGACATTCAAGTTTCTGTAAAGCAGATTAACGACTATGCTTCTCAAATTGCCGGCATTAACGGTGAAATTGTAAGGTCTAAGGCTATGGGGGACAATCCCAACGACTTAATGGACAGAAGGGATCTTCTTGTCGAAAAACTTTCCTCTCTTGCCAATATTACTGTAGATACAAGGGATAATGATGAGTTTATGGTTCACATAGACGGTCAAATTCTTGTGCAGGGAAGTGTAAACCGTTCTTTTACTCTGGAAACTCAGACAGACGGTAAAGGTTACGATAAAGTTCTTTGGAGCGATACGGGAATTGAAGCATCTGTTTCCGGCGGTCAGCTTGGTGCCCTGCTTGAACTGCGGGATGTGGATTTACGGGAGCAAATTCAGTCGCTGAATTCTATGGCTGTAAATTTTTCCAGTCTTGTTAATGATGTTCACAGAAGCGGTATTGGTGCCAACAATGTTTCTGGTCTTGATTTTTTTACCACATATCCTTTTGTGGAAGATGTAAAGGGAAATTTTGATTCCAACGGTGACGGTGCTGTTGATTCAACTTATTTATTCAGCATGAAGGGAACAAATGTCCTTAATCCTCAGGAAAAAGTTGGTTTTGAAGGCGTTATGGTGCTTTCCGGTCAGTCTTCTTCTGTTTCCGTTCCTTACTATTCCAATGATACTGTTGCGCAGGTTGTTGACAGAATCAACGATTCTCAAAGTGAAGTAAAGGCATTTTTAGACAGAAACAATCAGCTTGTTTTAAAAGCAACTTCTGCAGCAGATAAAAATAATCCTGATTTTGTAATACGACATGTTGAAGATTCCGGGCTTTTTTTAAGCGGTTATACAGGTATTCTTTCTGGCAGCGGAGAAGAAGGTGCTTTTGATTATGCCAGGGCTGATGCTGCTGATGTACTTACAGGAAGTTTTGATGTTGCTCCTCTTGTTAATCCTGCTGAGTATATTGCCGTTAATGCAAAAATTGTTAACGATGTAAATAATGTAGCTGCAGGTTTTCCAGACGGCAGGGGCAGAAGCATGATGGGAGACGGTCGCAGTGCTGTGGAAATTGCTGCAATTCGTAATACGCAGGTTATGATTGGTTCAAGCCGCACTTTCGATGACTATTTTGCCGACACTGTTACAAAAGTGGGATTAAAAGGCGAACAGGCCGAAAATATGTTCTTAAGCCAGAATTCGATAATGAACGATCTTCGGGATTTGCGGGATTCTATAAGCGGCGTAAATATTGATGAAGAACTTGCCGACATAATCAAATTTCAGCACGGTTATAATGCCGCTGCAAAATTTGTTTCTGTAATTGATGAAATGCTTGACACTGTAATCAACAGGCTTGGAGTATAGTTTTTATAGTTTTTTGGAGTGTATGTCATGAAAAGAATCAGCAGCCAGATGAACAATAACAATACGCAGTACAATTTGCGCATTCAGGAACAGAAACTTAATAAAATTAACAGTCAGATTGGAACTCAGCAGCGGATTACTTCTCTTCGTGACGATCCTGTGGCTGCAGGTCACCTTGTAAAATATCAGTCTTACCTTACAAGGGTAAATAACTTTTCAAAAAACGGTATGACTTTAAGCGATCAGTTTGTTTACAGGGAAGGGTATATGACTTCTTCTCTGGAAATAATGCAGCGTGTCCGGGAACTTGCCGTTACTGGTGCAAACGGAATTTATTCCAGAGATGATTTACGGAATATGGCTGTTGAAGTTGATTCTCTCCTTCAGGAGCTTGTTCAAAATGCCAATGCTTTAGGTCCTGAGGGTACTTCTATTTTTGCCGGTACAAACAGCGATGCTCCTGCTTTTGAAATTGATATGGGGCATGTGGAAGGAGCCGTTCAGCCTTTAATTTCTGCAGTTCGCTACAACGGAAATGTTGATGTTAATAGTGTTGAAATTGATGAAAATAAATATGTAAGCGTTGAAAGTTCTGGAAACAGAATTTTCTGGGCAGAAAATCAGCGTGTTTTTGGTGGACGGGATCTTTCAAACTGGCAGGCAAAAAATCCGGGAATTATAAATCTTGACGGAGTAAAAATCCGCCTGGAAACAGGAGATACTGTTTATTCCCTTGTATCAAAAATAAATTCTTCCGGTGCGCCTGTAAAAGCCGGCCTTGATCCTATAACAAACGGTCTTAACCTTACAACTACCGATTCTCATCAAATTTGGATTGAAGATGTGGAAGGAACTCACTTAAATGACATGGGCATTATAAAAGATTCCAGTCAAAAACCACCTTACAATTTTTCTGACAATGTGCGTGTTAGCGGCGGTTCGCTTTTTGATATGGTTATTTCTTTACGGGATTCTATGCTTAAAGGTGATACGCAATCTATTGGCGGTCGTGTTCTTGCTGGAATTGACAGCGGAATCGGAAACCTTACTGTTCGTGTTGCTAAAAACGGCAGCGAATACGAAAGACTTCAGAATGATCTTGTAAGAAACAGTGCCACTGCTTTAAATGTTACTTCCAGCATAAGTCGGGAAGGTGATTTGGACATTACTCAGGCAATTACAGATCAAAAAATGCTGGAATACACTCAGCAGGCAACTTTAAGCAATGCAGGAAAAATGTATTCTTCATCGTTATTAAATTACATGAAGTAAAATTTTGGGAGGATATTTTATGGAGTTAAAAACAAAAACCATGGGGACTGTTACAATAGAGGAAAAGCAGATAGTTGATTTTCCAAAAGGTCTTTTTGGCTTTGAAGAATATCACCGTTACGCAATAATAAACGGTGAATATGAGCCGTTTTTCTGGCTGCAGTCTGTTGATGAAAGTGGGCTTGCTTTTGTAATGGTTGACCCTTTCTTAATTGTAAGCGACTATACGCTGGATATTGACGATAAAACTCTTTCTGAAATAGGAATTTCTTCTCCAGAAGATGTGGTTCTTTTTGCCATACTTACAGTTCCTGTAGACGGCAGGGCAGTTACGGCAAATCTTCAGGGACCTATTGTAATTAACAGAAAAAACGGCAAGGCTTTGCAAGTTATAGTATCTGATTCAAGATGGACTACAAAGTATAACATTATTCAGGCTTTAAAATCCAAGGAACAGACAGAATGTTGATATTATCAAGAAAAGTTGATGAAAAAATAAAAATCGGAGAAGACATTACAATTACGCTTATTGAAGTTCGGGGTGATCAAGTTAAAATTGGCGTAGAAGCACCAAAAAATGTAAAGGTTTTCCGACAGGAAGTTTTTGAAGCAATCCAGCAGGAAAATAAAGAAGCATGTGCAACAAGCGAAACTTTGGAAGCTCTTTCAAAATTCCTTGGCGGAAAGTAAATTTAATTCAGCTTCACTTTTTCTTAAATATTCAGGCCCTTCAAAATCTTTAAGAGGGGCTTTGTTTTCTTCAATCATTTTTTCTGCAAGGGTAAAAAGCGTGTTGCAGACAGAAGGTTCTTCGCTGAAGCAGATTATTTGTGCTGAAGGAAAATTCTGTTTTAAAAGGGAAGAAAAATACTGCCTATCTGGTCCTGTGCATAAAACAGCTTCGTTTTTCGAAAAATCAAAATAAGAAGCAACTTCCTGAATTGATGTGTCTTTTGGAGCCATTATTGCTTTTCCATTTTTGTAAACAGCAGCAAAAAACTGATTTTTCTTTGCATCAATTGTAGAAACAACATAGCCGTTAAAATCTTTATACGGATAAGCATAACATTCCAAAGTTGATATTCCGTATACAGGTTTGCCGAAAGCCAGTTCAAGTGCTTTTAATGCCGAAAAAGCCAGCCTTAGTCCTGTAAAAGTTCCAGGTCCTTTGCAAAGGGTAAGGTAGTCAAGACTGTCTGGGGTAAGAGATGCTTTTTCCATTACATAATCTATGGCCGGAAGAATTTCCTGCGACTGTTTTGGGCCTATGTTTAGTTCAACGATAACTGTCTGCAGGTTGTTTTTTGCAGCAACTTTCATTGCAGGTCCCGCAGAATCTATGGCAAGTGCATTCATTTTTTTATAAGTCTCCGTAATTCCAATTTTCCAAAGTGATTTTTCGTTTATTTGAATTTTCTTCGTTTTCGACTGTTTCCAGACGAAGTATTATTGTTGAAGATGGGAGTTCATTCATTATTTTTTCTGACCATTCAATAAGGCATACTCCGTTCCCGTAGATTAAATCATCGGCACCAAGATTTATAAAATCATCGGCACCCTCCAGCCTGTAAACATCCAGATGGTACAAAGGAATTTTTCCTTCGTATTCGGAAATTATGCAGAATGTAGGGCTTGTAATTGTGTCGTCTACTCCCAGTGAACGGGCAATTCCCTTTGTAATTGTAGTTTTTCCAGCAGCTAAAGTTCCCTGAAGGGCAATAACATCCCCACATTTAAGTTTTGAGCCTATTTTTTCGCCTAAAAGAATCGTTTCTTCTGGAGATGATGTAAAAAAAGTCATATAGGTAAAGACCCCTCGTTGTCCATGGAAATAATTTTTTCTTTTATGGATTTTGTAACAGGCAGGACAGGATAGTCAAAATCTGTTCCGCAAGGATATTCAAGGTATATGGTTTTTTGCCCGAAAGGGTTAATTTCTATTGTAAAGGCTATCTGTACATCCTGCCGGTCGGAAAAAAATTCTATTTCTGCTACTGCTGTGTAGTTTCTTCGGTAATAGATGAGGGTATCTTCCCCCACAATTGAATTAATTTCCAAAACCTTCATAATTATAAAATACCTTAAACTTATTTTGCCGTCAATAACGGTTACTGTTCAACATAGTGACAGGCAACTCCGTTTATCCGGTTGACTACGCTTTCTTCAATTTTTTCAAATTTAATGTGAAGAATGTATTCATCATTTTTATTTTTTGTCGTACGGAGAATTTTACCTATTGCAGAACTTTCTGTTTTTCCGTCCATTTTTGCTTCTACAAAAAGGAACTGTTCCGCCTTTATAGGCAATTCTGTTATGATGCGACAACCGCCGGCTGAACTGTCTGCTAAAATTCCCGAATGAACTTTATCGTTTATTTTGTATTCAGTTGTGCCTTTTATATTTTCGGCTTTTACTGAAGAAAATTTACACTCAACATTTAAATCAATTCTAGGAAAAGCTCTTTTTTGAAGCGGGAAAATTTTATCGGTTTGAGAACAGACTAATA
>CAMAFU010000067.1 GCA_945833725.1 uncultured Treponema sp. | reverse complement strand
CTGTCTTTGTATTAAAGCGTGGAAAGGGTACCGGCTTTTCCGGCGTAGAAAATCCTCTCTTTACCAACGACAACACTGTTATGATTTACGGTGATGCAAAACAGACTGTAAGCCAGATGGTTTCTGAGTTTGACGGGGAATAGGTTTTAAGGGAAATTGACCATTTAAACAAAAAGGCTGCCTTTTCGGGTGTTTTCCGTGGAGGCAGCCTTTTTTTGTGAATTGCTTTTTTTTGCATCAGCCATTATATTTTTTATAAACGGAGGTTATTTATGTCAGAACTTGCTTTTAAACAGATTTCGTCACAGATTGATATGCTTTCTTATGACGAAAGAATAAAACTGCTTGGCAAAATTGTTCAAACTTTACAATCTCCTGCAAAAACTCCCAAAAAAGAGTCCTCAGATTTTGATGCTGCCTTTGGTTTGTGGAAGGAAAGAAACATTTCTGTTGAAGAAATAAGAAACAAGGCTTGGGGGCGTTCCTAATGATTTATCTTTGTGATACTTGCATTCTTATTGATTATCTTAAAGGGGTAGTTGATATTCAGCAGAAGCTTTCAAAAGACAGAAAACAAGGTCTGGGTATGTCGTCGGTAACCTATATGGAACTTATGGTCGGGGCTTTGAACAAGAGGGAAGCCGGCATAATAAAAAAGGCTTTTTCTGATTTTGAAATTGTGGAAATTTCCGAAGCAATTTCGACAAGGGCAAGAAACCTTGTAGAAAATTATGCAAAAAGTCATGGCCTTTTGATACCGGACGCTTTAATTGCAGCTTCCGCCCTAGAACTTCAAATACCTTTGTACACGGCAAATATAAGGGATTTTCGTTTTATACCCGATTTGTCTTTGGTTTAGGAAAAGGGTATAAAAGTTCAAAAAGGCTGCCTTTTCGGGTGTTTTCCGTGGAGGCAGCCTTTTTTTGTGAAAAATATTTTCTTAATTTTCGCCGGTGAAAAACTTTCGGAAAAAGTTAAATTGGGCTTCTCCCTGATAACGAAGCATACTCATTCCGTTGCAAACGGCGCACCCGGACGCATCGGCTCTTGCCATTACAGGGGTAACTTCTGGATTGTAGATTAAATCGTAAACGAATTCTTTTCCGTTAAAGTCGTAGAACCATATAGGGTCGTTGTTTTGATTTGACGGTTCGCAGTCGCCCATACCCTTGGAAGTTGTCTGAATGATTATGTCGGAATATTTCCGTAATTTTTCTAAACTTTCGGGACCTAAAGTTGCGTATTCAAAACCGTATTTTTCGGCAACAAGGCGGGCTTTTGCCAGAGTTCTGTTAAAAACGCAGGCTTTTGCACCAAGAGTTTTAACTTCGTAGGCAACGGCCCGGCTTGCTCCCCCCGCCCCAATAATAGCCACTTTTTTGCCCTTTAAATTTTTTAGCCCGGTAAATTCCAGCAGGGCAGCTTCAAAACCAGTTGCATCCGTGTTGTAGCCTTTCCAATTTTCGCCCTGACGGATAACAGTATTGCAGGCACCTATTTCTTCGGCCTTTGAATCAACATCTTTTAAAAGCGGTAGAACAGTTTCTTTGTGGGGAATTGTAACGGAAAAACCTTTTATATCAAGAGTCTGGGCAAAATCCATTGCATCTTCGATGGTTTCCGATTTAAACGGAATGTAAACGCCGTTAAGTTTTTCTCTGGCAAAAGACGAATTGTGGAGTGCAGGACTGGAAGTAATTTTAAGGGGAAAACCTGTAATGCCGAAAATTTTTGTGCTGCTGTTTATTTCGTGAAAATGGTAGACACTGGAAAGTGTAATAGGATCTGTGTGACCTATTTCCAGAAGATTGCCAGCCAGTTCTTTAGGACTTGTGTACGAAAGATAGGAATGTATTTTTTCGGAAAGAATTCTTGTAGGCAAACCTAAAGGCCCCATGGCACAGATAATCTGCTCAGAATCTTTCCATTTTTCGGCGGATTTAAAAATTTTTGTAACATCAGAAAGGCTGTGAGGCATAAAGGCAATTTTAGGAATTTCGTAGCCAGTCTGCCTTAAAGAGTCCAATTTTGCAGCAATATCGTCTACCGGGTTTTTCATGTCGTGGAAAGAGCGGATAATTTTTGTGCCGAAAGCCAGAGCCGCATCTTCAAGACTTGGAATATGATAATCTTCTTCAAAATCTACATAGGCAAAATTCTTTTTAGGATTATCGTCGGCAAAGGCAAGAGCCCGGGCAAAAAGCATAGTACGGCTTGATTCCCCTTCTTCGTAAAGACCGCCATCGTTTTTCCGCCGTATAGTCAAAATTGCAGGAATCTCAATCTGAGACGGAAAATCCCTTATTTTAAGGCGCTCGTCTTCTTCAAGAAAATCAACGCGAAGCTCCACCAGATCAATAAAATCCTGATACCGCTCAACAATGGAAAGGTTCTGTTCAATAGTTTTTCCAGTAAGACAAAGACAAACTAAAGGTTTAGCCATAATTCATTCTCCAGATAAAATATGAAGCATAATTTTTATACATCACACCCGCTTTTCATGGTTCCGGCTGCGCCTTCATTGGGGAAGAAAATTACTGAAGTTCAACATAGAAACATTTTTATAAAAGCAATTCTGTGCTGTTTCTTCCCCAACCCTTCGGGCCATTACAATCGGGGCTAGGTTTAACCGTTCTAAAAAAAATGCCTGCATCACAAAAGTTTTCTGTTACATCAGGCATTGTTAAAGACGGAATTTTCCGCAAAAACGGATTTATCGGTTTATAAACTGCCTTTTTACTTCTTTGCCGGCAATTTTAAGAATAAGTTCGCTTCCTTCAGATACAAGATATGGAACGGTAAAATGGCCGCCAGTATGATTAAGTTTTATAATTTCGTAACGCCGGCCTGTTTTTTCTATACATTCAAGGCTCATTTCAACAGGATAAGGATAGTCTGCCAGATTTGCTTCAAAAATGCCGTAGATGGAATCTTCCTCTGGTTTTGCCGGGAAAGTAATTTCAACATTAACTCGGCTGTAAACAGGAACAAATTCTCCGGAGCTTTGATCCTGACTTATTACAGCCCATTCTTTTTCGCCGTTCTGAGCTTTTCTTCCGGTAAAATCAACTACAACTTTTGAATTTGACAGGAGGGAAAGCATGTCTTTTACAGATTTTCCTACGAAATAAGGAACTTTTGTGTTATCGAAATTTGGACCGCGGCTAACAACAAGGTTTACTGTAACAGGTTCAGAAATTTTTGTGCCGGCCGGTGGATCCTGTTCAAGAATTGTACCGGCTTCTGCCATGTCGGCTTTGTAAACAGGGTCTGCAAGAACAATAAGATGGCGGCTGGAACCTGTAAACATTGTGGAAAGATCAAGTTTTACCTTGTCGAAAGTTTCGCCGATATAATTTCCAACTTCCGTAACAATGGCACCACGGCTTACAGTAAGGGTAACTCTTGTGCCTGCCTTTACAATGGAGCCTGCAGAAGGCGACTGGCTTAAAATTGTACCGGCAGCTTTTTCGTCGTACCGTTTTTGAATTTTCGGGTAAAGTTCCTTTACCTGCATTTCCAGAAGAGCCTGTGTAAGTTCCCGGCCTTCTACATCCGGCACAAGAACTTTTTCTGGTCCACGGACAGTCATAAAAAATACGGCCAGACAAACAAGAACCATAAAAACAACGGCTCCTGCAACTGTAAGCCCCAGAACTTTTCCGCTGGAATCAAGTTTTTTTATGCCGTCGGCAAAACTTACCCTAAGCCGGCTGAATTTAAAATTTTTAATTCGTTCAAAAAAAGAAACTTTCTGTTTTTTTTCTTTTGTTGAATCGTTTTCTTTTGTGCTGGTTTCGTTAATTTCGTTGATTTCGTTATCGCTCATAATTTTACCCTAAAATGGCTCCAAAAAAATTTCTGGCACCATTTACAAATGATTTATAGTCCATGGGTTTTTTACCCTGAAGCTGAAGCTGTTTTACAAGAAGGACAGTGCCTTTTCCGCACATAATTTCTATGCCCGAATCTTTTCTGAAAGGAAGAACTGTTCCAGGAACTATTGTGCTGTCTGTAATTTTTTCGGACAGGGGAGAAATTTCTGCTTTAAGAAGGGAAAGTTTCTGCCCGTTAAACAAAGTTGAACACAAAGGCCAGGGAGTATAGGCACGGATTTTTCTTTCGATGGAAGAGGCTTCTGTGTTCCAGTTAATAAGACCGTCTTCTTTTTTTATAAAATTTGTGAATGTGGCAGTTCCAGTTTGCAAAGTTGAAGGAACATCCTCCGGGGTAGAGGCTGAAACAAATTTTTTTATTGTTTCAAAAAGAAGTTTTGAGCCTTCCTGAGTTACAGGACTTGTTTTGCCGTCGCCTTCCATAAGGGAAAGAGTTGTTTCTTTGCCTGTAAGGTTAATGGAAGATTGGGCAATAATTGCGCCAGTGTCTGTTTCAAGGGCGATTTTCTGTACGGAAATTCCCAGTTCGCTGTCGCCGTTTAAAATTGCAGAAGGAACAGGACTGCATCCTCTGTAAAGGGGAAGTTTTGATGGATGAAGGTTTATGCCGCCGAATTTAAAAATTGAAAGGAATTTGGGACCAAAAATGCGGCCAAAGTCGAAAGTAACAAGTAAATCCGGTTTTAAAGGAGAAACTGCTTCTATTGCTTCTTTGCGGATATGGTCAAATTCAAAAACAGGAATGTTCATGGATTTTGCAAGGGCACTTACTTCTGTAGGAATAAGTTCTCTGCTTCTACCTTTTGGAGAAGGGGGATTTGTAAGTACACCGGCAAATTCAACCTGAGAAGAAATGGAACTTTCTTTTATTAAGCTGAGCAGGTTTGATAGTACCATTGCCGAGGCCAGAGGAGAACCGGCGTAAATGATTTTCATTAAGGCTAACCTCTGGAATTGTTTTTTTCGAGTTTTGCGGCTTTTTTGGCAGCAATGGATGCGGCTTTTTTTGCTTTTTCTGCATCTTTTTTTGCCTGCCGTTCAAGGCGTTTTTGCATTTGAGCGGAAACTTTTGCTGCAAATTCTGGATTGCCGCGGTCGATATACACAATTCCATCCAGATGGTCGTTTTCGTGCTGAATTATTCTTGCCAAAAGACCGTCTGCCTCTAAAGTAAAAGGTTTGCCGAATTCATTTACAGCACAGCATGTAACTTTTTCCGGGCGGCGGATAACTTCGTTAAAGCCTGGAAGAGAAAGACAGCCTTCTTCGTAGTCTGAAAGAGTGCTGCTTGTGTAAACAATCTGCGGATTTATGAATACACGGCGAATTCCATCGTCGGCAGTAACGACAAAAAATCTTTTTGAAATGCCGACTTGAGGGGCAGCAAGGCCAACACCTTCTGCTTCGTCCATGGTGTCAAACATTTCTAAAAAAAGACTGCGCATTTCGTCGTTTATTTCTTCCGGTTCAACCGGAACGCATTTTTTTCTGAGTACTTCTTCACCTAATTTATAAATTTTCATAAGAAAGAATTTACCACAAATCCGATTTTTTTTCTATGCCTGTGCAAGATTGCGGCAGGGATTGGAACACCTGCGAAGCAGTCCCAGAACGGAGCATTGCGTAGTGGAGGGATGAGCGGCGGCTAGTCCGCGAAGTGCGGAAAGCCTGGTTTTGGCTGGTTTGCTTTACAAACCGGACAAAAGCCGCCCGTAAAAAAACAGGTAAAAATCGTTTATTGTAAGAAAGAGTTAAATTCGATAAAATTGAGGAAATTTTTTGCGTAAGGCGTTGTGTTAAATGATTAAAATTCAAAATTTTGCAGATGTTGAAGATAGTTTTTTTTCTGGAAGGGATTTTGGCTCTTCTATTGATGTGGTAAGGGATGTTCTGCTGGATGTAAAATCCAGAGGGGATTGTGCTTTAAAAAAATACGGCGAAAAATTCGATGTAAGTTCTCCTGTTTCGCTGGAAATTCCTTCGGAAGAACTTAAACTGGCGGCAGATAATCTTAAAAAAAATAATCCTTCCCTTTACGATGCCATTTGTTACAGCCGGGATTTAGCCCTTAAATTTGCAAAAAAGCAGGCTGAGTGTTTTTACGATTTTGAAACGGAACTTGAACCGGGCATTTTTACAGGGCAGAAAAATATTCCTGTGGAAAGGGCTGGTGTTTATGTTCCTGCAGGTCGTTTTCCTCTTGTATCAACTGTTGTTATGACTGTAACTCCTGCTGTTGCTGCCGGCGTAAAAGAAATTGTTTTGTGTACGCCTCCAAGAGTTCACCCGGACGACAAAAAAATGGCAGAAGAATCTGGAACGGGCATTCCTGGAAAAGCTTTTTGCGGCGGTAAACCTTACGGAGACGAGAATATTCTTGCAGCAGCTTATTTATGCGGTGTTAATAAAGTTTTTGCCTGCGGAGGAAGTCAGGCTATTGGTGCTATGGCGTTTGGAACGGAATCTGTTCCTAAAGTTGATGTAATTGTGGGGCCGGGCAATAAATTTGTGGCTGAGGCAAAAAAACTTGTTTATGGTTCTGTTGGTATTGATATGGTTGCAGGTCCTACAGAAGTGTTTATTATTGCAGACAGTTCGGCAAATCCAAAATGGGTTGCAGCAGATCTTCTGGCTCAGGCCGAACACGATGTGGTGGCTCAAAGTGTTCTTGCAACAGATTCTAAACAGCTGGCAGAAAAAGTTGCAGCAGAAATTGAACTTCAGCTGGAAACTCTTTCTACAAAAGAAACTGCCCGCCAAAGCATAGACAGTTACGGAAAAATAATTCTCTGCGAAAATCTGGAACAGGCCGTTTCTGCAGCAAACAGAAAAGCTCCTGAACATCTGGAACTTGCCATGGAAGATGGAGAAAAACGAAGCAGAATTGCCTCTTTATGCTCAAATTACGGTTCTCTTTTTATTGGTCATGGCAGTGCAGAAGTTTTTGGCGATTATGCTGCAGGGTTGAATCATACTTTGCCTACTTCTGGTAGCGCAAGGTTTACAGGCGGTCTTAGTGTCCGTGTTTTCTTAAAAACAGTTACCACTTTGCGTGTCGTTCCGTATTCTAAAGGTGCTAAGGCTTCTGCCGAAGCAGCGGGAATTCTTGGGGATGCAGAAGGGCTGGAAGCTCATGCAAAGGCTGCAAGAATAAGGCTTTAGGTTTGTAAAAATTAAAATTGGAGTATTTATGAGTCAGACAGAAAAGGTTCTTGAATTTAACGGCAGAAAATTTATTTTGATTGGTACGGCACATATTTCTAAGGAAAGCTGCCTTGAAGTAGAAAATGCCGTTGCCGAAAAAAAACCTGATGTTGTTGCCATTGAACTTGATGAAGGCAGGTATTCATCTTTAAACGACAGTGAAAGTTGGCGTAATCTTGATATTGTAAAGGTTTTAAAAAAGAAACAGGGATTCCTTCTTCTTGCAAACTTAATGCTTTCCAGTTTTCAAAAGAGGATGGGGCAGAATGTAGGTGTAAAGCCGGGAGACGAAATGAGGGCGGCTGATAATGCTGCAAAAAAACTCAATATACCTGTTGCGCTTGTAGACAGACCTATTCAAACTACATTAAGCAGAGCCTGGAGCCTAAATTCCTTTTGGGGAAAGTGCAAACTTTTGGCGGCTTTAATTTCCAGTGCTTTCAGCAAGGAAGAGGTAAGCGGCGAAGAAATCGAAAACCTTAAAAATTCTTCCGAAATGGACAGCATGATGAAAGAACTTTCTGACTACATGCCGGGAATAAAAAAAGTTCTTATTGATGAGCGGGACAGGTATTTGGCCAGCAAAATATGGGACTGTAAAGGAAACACTGTTCTTGCTGTTTTAGGGGCTGGCCATTTGCCGGGTGTTATTGAACATCTTAAAAAACTTGCTTCCTCTTCTGTAAGTTCAGATTGCAGCGACATTGAAGTAGTTCCGCCAAAAAAGAAAAGTTCACGGATAATCGGCTGGATAATTCCTGTAATAATTGTTGCGGCAATTGCGGCAGGTTTTATTTACGGAGGCAAAACAAAAGGTTCTCAAATGGTGGGTTCCTGGGTTTTATGGAACGCGGTGCTGTCTGCTGCAGGCACAATAATTGCCCTTGGTCATCCTGTAACTGTTCTGGTGGCTTTTGTTGCAGCTCCTATTACAAGCCTTTGTCCGGTAATTGGCGTAGGAATGTTTACAGGTCTTGTACAGGCAGTGATTCAAAAACCAAAAGTTCGGGATATGGAATTGCTGCAGGACGAAGTTTCTTCTGTAAAAGGGTTTTATAAAAACAGGATTCTGAAAGTTCTTCTTGTTTTTGTTCTTTCCACCCTAGGAAGTGCCATTGGAACATTTATTGCCGGTGCCGATATTTTTACCCAGTTT
>CAMAFU010000066.1 GCA_945833725.1 uncultured Treponema sp. | reverse complement strand
CTCTAGCGGTAAATGGAAAATATTGCCGGTATTTTTTCGATGGGAGGAAATCCACTTTTTTTCCAGTCTTTTATTCTTTTTGTTGAAATATACTCAAACTCTGTTGTAATGCCGGCAGCCACAGAAAGTTTTGTATCATCCCTGCAATTTTTTATAATTGATTCAAAAATTTTTTTGTTTCGATAAGGAGCTTCAATAAACAGCTGGGTTTGATTTTCTCTGTAGGCTTTCGATTCAAGATTTTTTATGCATCTGTCTCTTTCTCCGTTTTTTACGGGAATGTAGCCGTTAAAGGCAAAATTCTGTCCGTTAAATCCACTGGCCATAAGGGCAAGAATAATTGAATTTGGACCTGTAAGGGGAACTACCGGAAGGGATTTTTTGTGAGCCTGTTCTACCGCTCTGCTTCCCGGATCTCCCACACCGGGACATCCAGCATCGCTTATAACTCCCATACTTTTTCCTTTTTCCAGAGGCAAAAGCATCTGAGACAAGTCTTCGTTTTCAGCAGTGTGCTCTGACAGTTCAAAAAAAGTACACTCATCAACAGGAAAATTTTTATCCAGCGAAATAAGAAACCGAACGGCACATTTTCTGCTTTCTACAATAAAATGCCTGATTGAAAGGACAATTTTTTTATTGTCGGGAGGAAGAACTGCATCTAAAGAAGTATCACCTAAAGTACATGGAATAAGATAAAGGGCTGTTTTCATTCTGTAATTATATGATATAATCATCTTTATGAAAATCTTAATAAGACCGCACGACATAGGAAAAGGTTCCCCGGACTGGCTCGGTAAAAATGCCTTTGAATGGGGATTCGATGGTGTTCAGCTTGCCATTGCAAAAGCAGTTGAAGGACAAAACGGAAATCCAGGAACACTTACAAAAGAAAATATTTCTCAAATACGAACAGGCTTTAACTCCCACAATGTAGAAATTCCCATTTTAGGTGCCTATTTTAATCCAGTTCACTCCAACAAAGAAAAAGTAAAGGCTGGTGCAGAAAAATATGCTGATCATCTTCGTCACGCAAAGGAATTCGGTGCTTTTTTTGTTGCCTCGGAAACAGGCTCCTACAACGACGACAAATGGACATACAATCCAAAAAACCAGACAGAAGACGCTTTTCAGGAAGTAAAGTCCATTTTTAAGCCTATGCCACAAATTGCAAAAGAAAGCGGTGTATGCATGGCTCTTGAAGGGGCTTGGGGGCACTGCATGTACAAACCGGAAGTTTTAAAAAGACTTGCCGACGAAATTGATCCAGGTTTGGAAAATTTCAGATTCATTGTAGACATTTACAATTACCTCTACATAGGCAACCACGAAAAACGAAAAGAAATTTTTGAAACATGCCTGAACCTTTTTAAAGATAAAATCTGCGGATTTCATTTAAAGGACTATACTGTAGAAGGCGAAGAACTTGTTATTGCTCCTTTAGGCAAAGGTCTTATGGGCTGGAGCGATTTTCTTCCTGCCATAAAAAAACACTGTCCAAATGCGTATCTTATTTTTGAAGGCGTAAAGGATGTACCTTCTTCCCTTGCCTTTGTAAAAGAAACTTTGGAAAAAGCCTAATTTAAACATTTTAACAGTTTTTTCCCACAGTACGGCCGCCCCACAAGCGGCTGTTTTCTTTTTCCCGTTCTATAGCCTTGTAAAAATCGGCCTGAGGATTACAGTTTTCCTCAACATACCGGGCAGTTTTTTCGAGTCTGTAAAGGCAGGAGTCTTTATCTTTTACATTTAATTTTGCTTTTTCGATGGATTTTCCAAGAATTCTTATTGTTTCGTCGTATATTTTTACAGGTACAGGAAATGGATGACCGTCTTTTCCACCGTGAGCAAAACTAAACCGGGCAGGATCTGTAAAACGGCTGGGGGTTCCATAAATTACTTCGCTTACAAGGGTAAGACTCTGCAAAGTTCTAGGTCCAAGCCCAGGAGTTAAAAGCAGTTCTTCAAAATTCTTATTGCCGGCTTCGCTGGAAAGAGCAAGAACAGCACCAAGCCTTTTTAAATCAATATCTTCAGGACGAAGTTCATGTCTTTGTGGCATAGAAATATTTCTGCTTTCTACAACACTTACTTTTTCTGAAAATGAACTGTACTCCAAAGATTTTTTTTGACTGTCATTAAAAAGATCAAGTTGAAGGCAGTCGCCTGAACCCATTTTTTTTATTTCCCCAAGGATGATTTCAGGCTTTTCTTTGGAAACAGTAAGAATTTTCTGCCTTGTATTTTCTGCTTCCTGAGCCGACAGATTAAGTATAAGCCCCTGATTTTCGCCTGTAACTCCGGAGTGGGGTTCATCAACAAAAGAGCGTAAAGAAGAAGACGACCAGTGATACCTTCTGGCTTTTCGTTCTGCTGTATTCATTCCCTGCTGAACAACAGTCCAGTCTCCGTCACAGCTTACTATAAAATTATGCTGATAAAGATTAAATCCATCCTGCACGGCACATCCATCAACCTTTGCGGCAAGACGGCTGCATTGTATAAGGCTGTCTGCATCAAGACTTGAAATTTCCGATAAAAATTTTAATTCTTCTGGTGTTTTTTTTGAATAACGCCCCCGTCCACCGCATACGGCAATTCCCAGTTCCTTTGCCCTAGGATTAAGACCTCTTTTTAGTGCATACATAACGCTTGTTGTAATGCCCGAAGAATGCCAGTCCATTCCAAGGACACAACCAAGGCTTTGAAACCACAGAGGATCACTTAAACGCACAAGGACTTCTTTTCTGCCAAAATAAATTACAAGGGCTTCGATTATTTCTGTTCCCAAAAGCATCATTCTGTCTGCAAGCCATTTGGGTACAGTCCCTGTATGAAGAGGCAAATCAGCATATCCAGATTTTTTAATCATAACAGTGATGATAATTTATAAGCGGTAAAAAGTCGAGTTTATACTGTCCTATCAGTCTGCTTTAAAAGTTGGATTTGCAAACTAAAACGACGGTTTTAATTCCTCCAGTAAATGGCTGCATCCTTCAAAAATATCATCCCAGGTTTTATCAAAATTTCCTGTATACCAGGGATCTGCAACATCTTTATTACCGCAATAATCGAGAAGTTTTCTGATTTTTTCGCCTCGGTCAAAGGGAAACTTAAATTTTAAATCGGACATATTTTCTCTGTCCATGGCAACTATAAAATCAAAATCATCATAATCGCTTTTTTTTATAAGTCGGGCACGATGATCCGTAAAAGGAATTTCTTTTTCCAGCAGTTTTTGTCTTGTTCCCCAATGAATGGCATTTCCTATTTCGTCTGTATGGCAAGCCGCACTGTCAATAAAAAATTCATTTTCCAGACCTACTTTTCGGACAAGGTCTTTCATAACCATTTCGGCCATAGGAGAACGGCAGATGTTGCCATGACACACAAACAGGATTTTTTTTATATTGCTGCTCATAAAATTACTTGTCTTTTGAACGGCCAAAAATTTTCAGTAGCGAAAGAAGAATATTTATAAAATCAAGATACAATTCCAATGCACCAAGAATTGCAATTTTTTTGTAATCTTCTGTATCCTTTGCCGACTCTGCAATCCTTAAAATTTTCTGGCTGTCAAATGCCGTTAAGCCTGTAAAAACAATAACTGTTGCAATGGAAATTATTAAATCCAGCATTGAAAGAGGTGATTTTGAAATCAACCCAATAATAAAATGCAGCACCGAAGCCAGTAAAATTCCCATTAAAGCCATAACAAGGTATCTTCCGGCCTTTGTAAGATCACTTTTTGTTTTTGAACCGTAAAGGCACATTACAAGAAAAGTTGCCGCTGTAGAAAAAAAGGCATTGGCAATAGATGCAATATTATAAACGGTAAAAATGCTTGACAGTGTAAGGCCGTTTACAAATGAATAAAACACAAAGGAAAAGAAAGCAGCTGCAAAACTCATTTTACTTATTCTAAATGAAAGGAAAACAACAATTACAACTTCCAGAACGCAAAGCATCATGAATCCCATGCCTTTATTTCCAAAGAGCATTCTGCCGAAAGAACTTAAAATTATTTTTCCGTCAGGAGTTTCGCTCCACATAAACACAGATGTAAAATACGCCACAAGGGAACTGAAAAAAAGAGCAAAAGCCATCCAGCCGTATGTTCTTGCCAAAAATAAGGATTTCTGGGACTTTACAGAAGTTTTCTGCATTTCTAAATTTAACTGTGCCATTTTTAGTTTCTCCAATTTAATAAATTTACAGCCGGTAAAGGCAAAGAACGGACGGTTAAAACAGCCCTGAAAATTATTTTAAGATTTCTGCTATTTCCGGTCTGTTCCAGCGGGCTGCCATTGCCTGTGGCGTTTCTCCGCTAAGATTTTTTACATTTCTTTCCAGACCCAGATCAAGAAGATGGCGAACCTGAGTTTCGCTTCCAATTCTTGCTGCATAGTGAAGGATTGAATCACCTGCCGTATCTGTTTTCCGTGCATTGTATTTTACAATGGCATCAAGAATTTCTATATTTCCGTTTTTAAAGGCATTTGTAAGGGCACTATCCCCCTTAACTGTTGAAATAAACGGATCAGCTCCTCTTTCCAAAAGAACAAGAGCAAGTTTTTTTTGATTCCGTGATACGGCATTGTTAAGAGGTGTCATCCCCTTACCATTTCGCTGACTTATAGGAAAGCCCATATTTATAAGCATTGTAAGCTGTTCTGGAGATACATTTTTATCCACGGCAAGATGAACAGGCGTATTTCCATCGGAATCCACAATTTTTACATTTCCGCCTAAAACAGCGCGGATAACGCTTTCATCATATTTTAACACAAGGCTGAAAGGGCTGTCGCCATAACTGTCTCTGGACAAAGGATTTCCACCGGATGAACGAATCTGCTCAATAATGTTTAAATTCGCAGTTAAGGCGGCTTCATGGTACGCATTACGGCCGTTCATTTCCTGAATCTGTGGATTTGCACCGTTTTGAAGCAAAAGACCAATCATATTTTCGTTTCCAGAGTGAATTGCATCAATAAGAACTGTTCTTCCAGATACATCTGCTGCATTCACATCTGAGCCAAAATCTAAAAGAAGCTGTGCCATTTCCATTTTTCCGCTTCGTGCAGCATCGCTCAAAGATGTTTTTCCTGCAAGATTCTGGGCATTTACATCAAATCCCAAGGAAATTACAGATTTTGCAGCTTCAAGGCTGTTCCATTTTACGGCATAGTGAAGAGGCGTATTTCCCATGTGATCTCTTGTTAAATTTGACCTTGTATCGGTAATTATTCCATTTTCAACAAGAAGATTTATTGTGGCAGGAGAATCTGCCTTTACAGCAGAAAACAAAGCTGATTCCCCGTTTGAATTTACAGCATTAACATTTGCCCCTTTTTGAATAAGAGCCAGCAGGGCATCATTTAAATTCCATTCTGCAGCATAATGCAAAGGCGTATTGCCGTTTCCGTCAGTTGTGTTAAGAGTTCTGCTTGTAATAAGCCAGTCTTGAATTTCACCTCCGGAAGAAAGGGCAATTCTAAGAGGAGAACTGTTATCTGTATTTGTAGCAAAAATATCTGCATTTTTTGAAAGAAGAAGTTCACCTATGTCCTTTTTATTTTTTGTTACGGCAAGATAAAGAACTGAATCACCGTTTTTATTTCTGGCATTTACATCAGCCCCGCTGTCAACAAGATATTTTACATACTCAAAAGGACTGTCCTTTATAATTGCAATATGAAGCGGTGTATTTCCTCCACTGTCTTTGGAAAGAATGTTTTTTGGCGTAACAAGAGTCTGCAGCATTTGAATTGATGAACTTTCCAAAGCTCTTCCCAAAGGAGTATACCCCTGCATATCTTCAGCATTTATATCTGCACCAGCCTGAGCATAAAACACTATATGATCCATATTGCCCTTTTCTATTGCCAATGCCAGCGGCGTAACTCCCTGCTTGTTTCTTTCATTAACAGGTGCCCCACGGCTTACAAGAAGCTGCAGTACATCTTTTTTTACACCAGCCATAGTTGCAACATGAAGGACTGTATCTCCAAACATATCTTTTTCTGTAGAGCGGGCATTATATTGAAGAAGCACACTGTACATTTCATACTGTTTTTCAGGTGGAATTATAAGAAGAAGAGGAGTTTTTCCAACAGCATCAAGGGCATCTGTTCTGGCCCCTGCTTCAAGAAGAAGCCTTGCAACTTCAACCTGTCCGTATCTTACAGCTTCGTGCAGAGGTGTTGCACCGGCAATATCCTGAGCCTGCAGCAAATCTGTAAGTCTGATAGATGATTTTTCGTTCAAAATATAGCTTACTATTCCCGTATGTCCAGAAATTGCGGCAATATGAAGAGGAGTTTGGGCATCGCTGAAACGAAGGATTGGATTATGACTTCTTACAGAATCTTCAAAATATGCATAATCTCCCCGTACGGCATCAGCACCAGCTTCCAAAAGGCGGGCAGCAATTTTTACTGCAGAATAGTCCTCTGCATTGTCAAAACACAAGGCAACAGGCGATTTTCCGCTATTGTTTTTTTCGGACAGAGGCAGTTGATTTTTTATGCACCGTTCAATGGCTTTTTCATCTCTTGTTCTGACAAAATAATGAACAATATTCTCACCATTTATGTCATGAAGATTTGCAGTCTGTTCGTTTATCATAACATCGTACCAAAGTTCATCTCTGGCCAATGCAAGCTGAAGGGCAGAATTTTCTTCTCCGTCTTTGGCAAAAATATTTGCTTTCAGTGCAATAAGATTTTTTGCACAGTCAACATTATCGCCCTTTACAGCAAGGTGAATCGGAAAATCACCGTCATTATTTGATATTTCAGTGTTTGCACCTTTTATTATAAGGAATGTAACCAAATCCGGCTCGTTTACGCGGCAGGCAATATGCAAAGCCGTATTACCATCTTTATCCTGTGCATTTATATCTGTTTTTGTTTTAAATAAATCCCGCGCTTCATCATACCGGCCTTCCATTATAAGTTTTTGTACGGAAACTTCTTTTTCTGCAGCAGTTGATTTACAGGAAAAAAAAGCACAAGTTACCGACATAAGTAAAACAAGCGCATAAAAATTAGGATTTTTCATTATAACCCCCATAACATACCAGTTGAGTTAAAACAGGAACAGTTTTTGATTTTAAATTTACCGTTAAAACTGCAATTTAATTTAAAAGTTCCGTTTATAAATTCAACGGAAAATTCCCTATTCAACTTATCGGAAAAAAAACAATCATGTTTACAGTTTTATAATTAAGGAAAAACAGACCTTTTAAAACTGCAAAAATTACAAAATTTCACCCCTAAAAAAGCAGAAAACTGACCTTACAAACTTTCTGCTACTCCCAGCCGAAAGTTGCCGGTGGTTTATTTGTTGCATCAAAATAAAGGGCATCAACAAAAGGAAGAGCTGCAATTTTTTCTGTAATTTCTTTTATTACATCTTTAGAAAACCAGGCAAAACGGGCTGTCATAACATCTTCGGAACAAACAGGCCTTAATACAAAACTTGCATTTTCCCTGCAGGAAGCATAAGGCAAATCAATAGTAAGATGCTGGAATATTGAATTGTAAAGACCTCTTTCGTGAAGAACTGTAAGCACAATGTCATCAACTTCCCTAAGCTGGTCAAGGCGTTTTTTGTCGCAATACCCTTCCTGAAGAGAAAAATCTTCCTGAGAAAGTCCAGGTTTTTCGTACAGTTTTATTATTGTTCTGTTAAGGGCAGAAGACTCATTTGTAATTGAAGAAGAAACAGCTTCGACTTTTTCACGCTTTTGCGGAACATGATACATGCCGTTTTCTTCTTTTTTGAAGGCAAGACATGCTGGGAATCTGTAAGTTCTAAAATCTCCCTGCACACCAACAGAACGGACAGGAAGCACACTGCGCACAATATGCTGAGAACATTTTTCGCAAAACTGGTCAATAACAACAGAATCAAGTTCTTTTTCGGCCTTTTTAAGTTCTGTTTTATCTGCTTCCGTTAATTTACCATCGGAACAAAGAACATTGATGGACAAGCCTGGACCTGGAAACGGATGGCGCATAACAAGTTCTTCATCAAGACCAAGTTTTTTTCCTATAAGGCGGACTTCATCTTTATAAAGATCTTTTAAAGGAATATCAACTAAAACCTGATAGGATTGATCTTGGTGGAGGACTTTATGGAAAAATGAAAGATGAGTTGAAGTCTCAATTTAAATGTAAAATACCGAATTATTCAGAATATGCTAACTGTATTGCTCCTCTTTTCAGAGCTTATTGTGAAAGTGTCAATATCAAGCCAGAGTTAATAATAGAACCTGGGACTGCTTTAGTAGGAGATTGTATGGAATTTGTTGGAACAGTTAAGGCAATTAAGACTGTGAGAGGTAAA
>CAMAFU010000065.1 GCA_945833725.1 uncultured Treponema sp. | reverse complement strand
TGTTAAGTCAAAAGGTTTCATAAAAGAGTAATTTACTTTAGGGTAGTCTAAAGCCTGCATAATCGGATGTTTCATATCAGGTTCACTAAACTGACCGTAAACAATTCCATCTTTAGTTTGAATAAGGCTGTGAACAATGCTTTGGGGGTGAACAACAACCTGAATGTTTTCCGTATCAAATCCAAAAAGTTTTTTTGCTTCAATTACTTCCAGCCCCTTATTCCCCAGAGTTGCAGAATCAACAGTAATTTTTGTTCCCATATTCCATGTGGGGTGTTTCAGGGCATCCTTCAAGGTTGCTGATTTTAATTTTTCGGAAGACCATGTTCTAAACGGTCCTCCGCTGGCAGTAATTACAAGCTTAGAAACATTATTTACGGAAAAGGCATTTATAAGCGTAAAAATTGCAGAGTGTTCGCTGTCTACAGGAATAATTTTTGCATTGTTTCTTTTTGCAATATCAAATATTACGGAACCGGCCATAACAATGCTTTCTTTATTTGCAAGAGCTAAATCAACTCCAGATTCAAGAACGCAAATGCTTGGTTCCAGACCTGCACTTCCTGCAATTCCGTTTACAACAATGTCTGGAGAAGATTCCTGAATAAGTTTTTTTATGCCTTCAATACCATCTGTACTTGAAAGAGTGTAAGGACATGAAAAATTCGATGCGATTTTTTTAAGTTCGTTAATGTTGCTTCCAGCAGACAAACCGCAGCAGACAAAATCATCCTTTCTGTTTTCAAGAATTTCAAGAGTATTTTTACCGATGGAGCCGGTACAACCCAATACCAGAACTCTTTTTTTTGATGAACAGCTGTTATTGTTCATAGATTTTTAAATCCCAGGATAAAGCATGTTAATTAAAACATAAAATACAGGAGCAGAAAAAACAATGCTGTCAATGGAATCCAAAATGCCGCCCCGACCTGGAATTAAAGAACCAGAATCCTTACAGTTCGATGATCGTTTAAGTACAGATTCAACAAGGTCTCCGATTATGGAAGTTAAGCCGATTACAAGTCCCAAAAAAATTATTTTAAAAATTGAACCGGCGAAAACATCACCTTTCCACAAAAAGCATACAACACCACTTAACACAGATCCTGCAAAACCACCACAGAAACCGGCAATGCTTTTATTTGGACTGGCTTTAATAAAACCTTTATTGTTTTTTCCAAAAAGTACGCCAAAAAACCATGCCAATGAATCACAGAAAAAAACCATGGTTAAAAAAAGAATTAAAACTTCTTTTGAATGTGCTAAAAATGTTAATCTTGATACAAAAGTCCACAAAAAACCGGCATAAGTTAAAATTGTTACCGATGAAACAATTCGTGCATTGGAATCGGCAAAATTATCTCCGGAAAATACTTCTTTTCCCATAACAAAAAGAATGGTAAAAATGTATACATAGTCTACATAAACAATGTCAAAATTGAACAGAGCCTTAAAAAGCATAACAAGGTGAATTGAACATGTTAATGATGCAATAAGAAACTTGTTTTTTAAATTGAAGTTTAGGGAAAAAATATGAAAAAGTTCTGTTGAAGCCAGAAAAGAAATTATAGTGACAACAATGTGAATTGCCAGATGGTTGAATTGACTTAAGAAAATAAGGGCTATAATTGCCGGAACACCAATAAAAAAAACACCCAGTCTGGATAAAATTTTACCATTCATATAAACCTCATTTTGCTTGATTCGGAACTCCGCCAAACCTTCTGTTTCTTTTCTGAAAAAGAGAAATGTCTTCAAAAAACTCTTCCTCCCCATAATCAGGCCAAAGGGTATCAGAGAAAATGAATTCAGAATATGCACATTGCCATAAAAGAAAATTACTTAAGCGTTTTTCACCGCCTGTTCGTATCATAAGGTCTACATCAGGAATATCACCGGTGTCCAGATATTTTTTGACAGTTTCTTCGTTAATGTCTCCAACCCTGATATTTTTTTCGGCAATATTTTTTATACACCGGGTAATTTCATCGCGGCTTCCATAATTAATGGCCAAAATACATGTAGTTCCGTTAAAATGAGCAGTATCATTCTGGGCATTTATAATTTCTTTCTGAACATCTTCTGGCAGTCCTGACAAATTACCGATATGTTTTATTCTGATTCCGTTGTCTTTGTAAAACTGGAATTCAGCACGCAGGTGGCTTTTTATAAGGTTCATAAGATAACCGACCTCTTCCTGCGCTCTTTTCCAGTTTTCTGTAGAAAAGGTGTAGAGCGTAACATACTTAACGCCAATAGACGCTGCAGCAGCAACTATTCTTTTTGCAGCCGATAAACCTTCCTTATGTCCGCTTGTACGAGGCAATCCTTTCTGTCTGGCCCATCTTCCATTCCCGTCCATTATTATTGCAACATGAGCAGGAACGGAGCCGGCCTTTATATCTTCAACATTCATTTTTTTGTAAAAAATTATGCAAGAATTTCTTTTTCTTTCTGATCGCAGACAGCCTGAATTTCTGAAATGAATTTATCAGTGAGTTTTTGAAGCTCATCAGTTTCTTTTTTTAACTGGTCTTCCGTTATTTCACCTGCTTTCTGCTGTTTTTTAAGATCGTCATTTCCGTCTCTGCGAATATTACGGATAGTTGTCTTAAAATTTTCTGCCATGGATTTTGCCTGTTTAACAAGTTCCTTGCGTCTTTCTGCAGTAAGGGCAGGAATAGAAATACGGATTACTTTACCGTCGTTGGAAGGATTCAGCCCCAGATCAGCAACTAAAATTGCCTTTTCAATATCAGTAATCAATGATTTGTCAAAAGGAGAAATAACAACGGTTCTGGCTTCAGGTATTGAAATTTGAGCAACCTGATTCAGTGGTGATTTCTGTCCATAATAATCAACCCGTACTTTATCAAACATTGCGGCATTTGCCCTGCCAGTGCGGATTGTATTCATATCGTTTTTTAAGGCTTCAAGAGTCTTTTCCATTTTTGATTTTGCATCAAATGACATTTTCCACTCCCATAAACATTTAAAGCTGTGTTACTGTGTACATTTAAAAAGCGGTCAGAATTAACCAACCGCCTTTTATTACTTAGTTCATGTTATTTTCCAAGAACAAAAAGTGCAATTTTTCCGAAAGAAAGAGATGCACCGGCATTCTTTCCAACTTCTTCCAGTTTTTTTGCTACAGTTACCTTGTCGTCTTTTACAAAAGCTTGATCTACAAAACAACTTTCTGCAAGAAGTTTGTTGATTTTTCCCTGAAGAATACCGTCTTTAACTTCCTGCGGTTTTTTAGCCATTTTTTCGTCCTGAGCCATCTGAGCGGCAAAAATTTCTTTCTGCTCGTCAATATAACTCTGTGGAACATCAGCTTTTGTCGTATAAGCTGGAGTAAAGGCAGCCAGATGAAGACAGCAGTCTTTTGCAAATATTTTTACTTCATCTTTGTTAGAGCCTTCAACAACAACAACTGCACCAGTTTTATTGTCTGAGTGAACATAAGTACCAACAGAACAGTTATCACTTGTTTCAACATAGAAACAGCGGCGAACAGCCATATTTTCGCGGAATTTTATTGCAATTTCATCGATAATAGCTTTGTGTTCGTCAGTAACTTCATTTTTACCACAGGCAAGGGTAATTTCAGCAGCTTTGTCTGCAACAGCTTTAAAATCTTCGTTGTTGGCAACAAAGTCAGTTTCGCAGGTTACTTCAACCATTGCAATTTTATTGCCATCCTGTTTTATTACAATGCGACCTTCACCAGTTGCTCTGTCTGAACGCTTTGCCATAGCAGCAAGACCTTTTTCTTTAAGAATCTTTTCTGCTTCAGCCAAATTTCCATCAGCATCCTGAAGGGCTTTTTTGCAGTCCAACATACCGGCACCGGTAGCTTCCCGCAAGGTTTTTACATCAGCAGCAGTAAATGCCATTTTTATTTCCTTATAATTAAATTAATTGAATTTTTCGGCGAAATCTTCTTCGTCGGCAGAATCATCATCTGTATCTTCTTCTTTTGTTTCTACAGGAGTGTAATTGCTGTAGTCTTCGATTTCTTCATCATCTTTTTTAGTTGAAGCATCTGTAAGAATTTCTTCGTCTTCGATGTTTCCTTCGATGATTTTAAGACCTTCTTCGTTGTTTGCTTCAATTACAGCATTTGCAATGATGGAAGTAAAAAGAGAAATAGCTCTGATTGCATCATCGTTGCCTGGAATAGGGTAGTCAATTCCTTCTGGATTACAGTTTGTATCTACAACAGCAACAATAGGAATTCCCATACGGCGTGCTTCTGCAACAGCAATCTGCTCTTTGTGTGTATCGATTACGAAAAGGGCACCTGGAAGTTCTTTCATGTCTTTAATACCGCCGAGGTTTTTTGTAAGTTTTTCCTTTTCTTTAAGAAGGGAAGCAACTTCCTTTTTTGTAAGATTATCAAAAGTGCCGTCAATTTCCATTTTTTCAATTTTCTTGAGGCGCTGAAGTGATTTTTTGATTGTAGTGAAATTTGAAAGCATACCGCCAAGCCAGCGGTTGTTTACATAATACATGCCGCAACGTTCTGCTTCTTTCTGAACAGCCTGCTGTGCCTGTTTTTTTGTACCTACAAAAAGTACAGATTTGCCAGAGGCAACGATTTTTCTGACAGCTTCATAACTGTCTTTAATGGCACCGATTGTTTTCTGTAAATCGATGATATGAATCCCGTTTCTTTCTGCGAAGATATATTTCTTCATACGAGGATCCCATCTCTTGACCTGATGTCCGAAATGAACACCTGATTCAAGTAAACTTTTCATGGTTACAACTGCCATAAAAGTACTCCTTCACCGGAAAATCACTTGATTTTCCACCTGACTCTGTTTCTCGAAACATATAAAATGTCCGGAAGATTTACGAGCCTGCGGTATACCTACGGTCCTTCCACAGGTCCGGCAAAATTACTCCATAAAGGGATAATTCTGTTCCTTGAGCATATCATAAAGCTCGAAGATGGGCAACCCCATTACCGCACTGTTTGTTCCCTTTATATGTTTAATGAAGCAGCTTCCTTTTCCTTGAATTCTGTATCCGCCGGCGGCTCCGTGCCATTCATCTGTAGAAATGTACCAGTCTATTTCTTCATCAGTCATTTTTGAAAAAGTAACTTCAGTAATGGCAGTTCTGTTTGTAACATAATGAAGTTCACTGTTAAAAAGAGCCAGCCCTGTTACAACTTTATGTGTTTTTCCCTGTAGTTCATGAAGAAATTTGTTTGCATCTTCCTGAGACTCCGGTTTTCCATAAATTTTTTTATTGGCAATGATTAAAGTATCTGCCCCTAAAATCCATGGATATTCAGTACCGCTGGGGAGAGAGCGGGCAACGGAATCAATTTTTCGTGTTGCAATAAATTCAGGAACTTCCTCCAGAGAAAGATCTGCCGGGTATTCTTCGTTGCAGTTTGGAATCATTACCTGGTAAGGAATGTTAAGAAGTTTTAGAATTTCCTGCCTTCTTGGAGATGATGATGCTAAAATGATTGGTTCCATAAAAATACCTTGAAAAGGACTGAAAAATCAGCAAAAAGATGAATTGCAGGTATAGTCTGCATAAGTTTATTAAGGGCGGCTTTTTGCAGGCAAAAACCAGGCTATCCGCACTTACGCTGTTCGCTTCATTCTGCAAAATGGCAGATTTTATCTGTCATTTTGCAGAACGCCTTCGGCGGTGCTCCTATCCTTGCCGCTTGGCACTCCTTTTTTTCATTATATTGAAAATATTAATGTTGTCTATCTTTATTTTTTTATAATCCGTAAGTCCTGTTACTGTAAAAAAAATTCAACTTGAATTTTGTCAATTCAACTTGAATTGACAGTTTAAATCGGTTATAATAAGTCAACGAGGGATTAGCTCAACTGGATAGAGCGTTGGCCTCCGGAGCCGAAGGTTGCGTGTTCGAATCACGTATTCCTCAGTTTTTGTATAAAGGCTGTGCAAAAGGTATTGGCTTTAAGTTTTTATGCTTAAGTTATGCCAATGCTTTTTGCACAGTCTTTTTTTATGGGCTCACGAGCCCATAAAAAAAGCCGGACAGAAACGCTGCCCGGCTTAAAACTTGTATTTGTATTATTTTGCGTTGGAAGATTTGCTTCCAGAAGTAGTTCCTTCCTGAAGTTTTTTCAAAAGTTCCAAAGCTCTTGTCCTTACAGGTGTTACATATCTGTAGTTTGTAGCAATCTGCCCAAGTGCCTGAATCATTGGAGCCTTGTTTTCTACTGTGTCTGCAAGTTTTTCGTATGCCACAACTACTTCTAATGCCAAAGACGAAGTTGGATTAAGAACAGAATTTTTCTTCTGAGCCCATGCAATAGTTTCTGTAACTTCATCGTTGCCGTTTATTCCGATTTCTCCAAGGGAGCGGATTGCAGCTGTAATAACCATAGGTTCGTTGTCGGCTAAAGCAATTTTTACCAAAGTATCTTTTGATTCTTCTGTTTTTACATTTGCAAGAATGTCGCAGGCTTTTGCCCTTATGTCAGGAAAATTATTTACAAGACGACCGTTTGTTCTGGCCTGAGAAGTAATACCTTCTCCTGCAAGAGAGTCTAAAGCCTTCATCATGTCGGGACTGACACGGTTTTCATTAACGGCATTTTCAAGATACTGTAGGGCTACAAGTTTATTGTCCCTTTCTTCTGAATTTGCAAGTTCTGTAATGACAACATCTTCTACACTGCTCAGGTATTCGCTTTCTACACTTGATTCATTGGAAGCTTTTTGAACTTTCTGTTCCTGTGCAAAAACTGAAACTGCCGTAAATGCAATAACTGTTCCTGCGGCCGCAATTTTCTTAAAATTCATTATAAATCCCCCTTGGATATATATTTTTTTTATCGTCAGAATGCTTCCAGTTTTTTAGAGAATTTTCTACATTGATGACGCCTGCTTTCTGGATTTTCTGCAACAGAAAACATATTAGAAACGGATGATGTTACACAAAAACATATCCTTACAGATTTTAAACTAAAAAATATGAAATTTCAACTTGAAAATCTTTTATTTTCTGTTTGTATTTTCCGAATTTGTGCAGTTAATTAAACTGGATTTATTCGTCTATTGTGGGAAGGTGAAGTTCCCAGTGACCGTTAATTTTATTGAAATAATAATATACGGTGTACTTTTCTTCGGAATCTGAAGTTTCTTCTTCTGTAACCTGGACAGCTTTTACATAACTGTCTGAAACATACCTTATGGATGTAACTTCGCGACCAACTCTTGCACCTACAAAAACATATTTAAAATAGTCCTGCAAAGTTTTTAGCTGAAGGCCTTTTACAGGAAGTTTGCTCTGAGCTTTTTTTAGGTTTGCAGACTTTGACCAGTAGGCTTTTGATTCGCTGTCTACATAAAGAAGCCAGGATTCATAGTCAAAATCTTTCATTATGGTGGAAAGTTTTTTTATAATGTTCATTATTTCGGCTTTATCTGCTTCAAAGGTATCTTTTGTAACGGAAACATTACCTATGGATTTTGCATATTCATCTTTTTTTTCCGGTTCTGGAGGAACTTCCTTAACGGCAGGTACTTCCGGTTCTGTAACAGGGGCGGGAATTTCCTGTACAGGTTCTATTTTTGTTGAACCGCAGGAATAGAGTGTAAAAAAAGCAACGGCCGAAAAAACGGTGGAAATTAATTTTGAGTTTTTCATGGCTAAAATATACATCACTTGCGATATTGCGTCAAACATGTTAAAAATAAAATATGAGTGTTGCTTTGTTTCCCGGAAGTTTTGATCCTCCGACATACGGTCATTTAAATGTTATTGAGCGCGCAAGCAGGATTTTTGATAAAATAGATGTGGTCATTTCTGAAAATCCTGAGAAGAATTGTCTTTTTTCTGCAGGAGAAAGACTTTTAATGATGAAGACTCTGGTAGAACCTTATGCAAATGTTACTGTTCATACATGGGATAAACTCATTGTTGAATATGCAAAAAAAGTTGGTGCAAAGGTTTTGATCAGGGGAATTAGGAATGCCAGTGATTTTTCGTATGAGTTTGACCTTTCCCTTATGAACAGAAGTTTAAATCCGAATATAGAAACTTTATTCATCCCTACAGAAACCAGGTTTGTTATTGTAAAGTCAAGTTCAATAAAAGAATTGGCAAGTTTTGGCGGCGATATTTCGGGAATGGTTCCTCCAATTGTTCTAGAGGCTGTTATGAACAAATATCCACGCTAATAAATAGCCGAATGATTTAAAATGACAAAAATTAAAAAAATGTCAAAAAAAATATTGACATAACAAAAATACTTATGTAAGATAATTGACAATCAGACGGGAACTGTTATAATATAAAACCCGTTATACATTAACAAACATTATAGTGAGGTTATATAAATGGTAGTACCTAGAGCGAAAACTTC